>WQWK01000193.1 GCA_009785395.1 Conexibacteraceae bacterium | reverse complement strand
TGTGGAATGGTGAAAGGCAGTGGAGACGACTTCAGTGAGTAGTGTTCAGACCCCGGTGCTACAGGCACAGGACATCACCAAGCGGTTCGGCAGCACCATCGCTCTGCGCTCGGTGGAACTGCACCTCGAGGCAGGTAGATGCCTTGGCCTGGTTGGGCGCAACGGCGCCGGCAAATCCACACTGGTGTCGATCCTCAGCGGTCTCGTCGCTCCCGATCAAGGGAGCGTCACTTTTGATGGCAGGCCGGCCCCGCGCACGAGTGACGTCGCGAGCTGGAAGGCGCTGATCGCCACGGTTTATCAGCGCTCGATGGTCGTGCCCTGGCTGACCGTCGCGGAGAACGTGTTTCTTGGAGCCCAGCCGAGCCGCTCCGGCGTGATCAACTGGCGAGACATGCGCGCACGCACGCGCGCGGTGATGGAGGAGTGGGGCTTTGAGATCGACCCCGGCACGCTCTGCCGCGATCTGAGCGTCGACCAGCTGCAGATCGTCGAGATCGCCCGCGCGCTCGCCGCCGGTACACGGTGCGTACTGCTCGACGAGCCCACGGCGGCGCTCGAGCGCACCGGCATCGCGACCCTCTTCGACCGCGTCCATCAACTCGTGGACCGTGGGGTCGCCGTGCTCTACATCTCCCATCACCTCGAGGAGGTCTTCGAGATCTGCAACGACGTGACCGTCCTGCGCGACGGTGAGGTCGTTCTGAGCGCCGCGACGTCGAGTCTTGGGCACCAGGATCTGGTCGCCGCGATGGTCGGTGACGTCGAGGCTCCCGCCGAGCAGCGCAGCGCCGCACGGCGCGTCCGCAACGCTGGGAGCGCGCCGCGGCTGCGGATCGAGGACGCCTGGCGCGACTCCGCGCACGGGCCGCTGCGGGGCGTGTCGCTCGAGGTCGGCGCGGGGGAACGCGTCGGCGTCACCGGCCTGCTCAGCGCGGGCGTGGCAACGCTCGGGCGCATCGCGGCCGGTATCGAGCCTCTGGATCGCGGCCGTGTCGAGGTTGACGCGCGGGAGCTGCGCAGCGGCCATCGTCGGGCTGCGCTGCGAGCGGGCGTCGGATACGTTCCCGCCGATCGCCAGGTGGACGGCTTTGTCGGTCAGCTCGGCGTCGCCGAGAACCAGACGATGACGATCACGCGGGGCCTGAGCGGAAGGCTCGGGCTGATCGGTCCGCGGGCGCGGCGAGCGGCCGCCGAGCCGATGGCGAAGCGCATGTCGCTGGTGGCCTCAGGACTCGACCAGGAGGTCCGGGAGCTCTCCGGCGGCAACCAGCAGAAGGTGACTGTGGGCCGTGCCCTGATCCACCGGCCCGGCGTGATCGTCGCGATCACGCCGACACGCGGCGTGGACATCGCCGCCAAGGCGCTGCTGTTGGAGGCGCTCTCCGACGCGGCGGTCGAGAACGATTCCGCGCTGCTGCTGGCGAGTGACGAGCTTGACGATCTGGTGCTGTGTGATCGCATCCTCGTGCTCGTGCGCGGCGCGGTGTTCAAGGAGTTTGACGGCTCGGCACCTGATCGTGAGGCGTTGATCGCCGCCACCGAGGGCCTGGCAGGCGACGAGAAGGCATTCCAATGAGCGAGGAGCAGATGACCACAACGACCGCCCCGGGCGGGACCAATAGCGACAGCGCCGGTGTGGCGGCCCCGCCGGCCAGCGGGCCGTCGGGGCCGGGCGGAAGGCTGGCTCAACGGCTCGCCAACCCGTCGGGCGTGGCCCGTTTCTTCCGCGAGGCCGCGCTGCTGCCGGTGCTCGCGGTGCTCGTCATCGTCGGCACGCTCGTCAGCCCGGTCTTCCTCACCGTCTCTAACCTCACCGGGATCGGGCAGCAGGTCTCCTCGCTGGGGGTCATCGTGATCGGCGAGTCACTCATCCTGCTGACCGGTGGGATGGACCTCTCGGTCGAGTCGACCTACGGACTCGCACCGATGATCGCCGCCTGGCTGATCCTGCCCGTGAGTGCCTTCGGCCAGGGCGCACAGATCAGTCCGGTGCTGGGCATCGTGGTGCTCCTGGCGATCGGTGCGGCGGTCGGCCTGTTCAATGGCGTGATGATCGTCAAGGGGAGGCTGAACGGGTTCATCTTCACGCTGGGAATGACGATCGTCCTCGAGGGCCTCCAGAACGGGGTCGTCAAGGGACAGTCGCTGGCACCGCTGTCGGGAACCTTCGCGTACCTCGGATCGGCACAGTGGGGCTCGATTCCCGTCTCGCTGGTGTTCGCCGCGGTGACCTTCATCGTCGTTGGCCTGTTCCTGCGCTACCACCGCGGCGGCCGCGCGATCTATGCCGTCGGTGGCAACCGGGATGCCGCCAGGGCCGCCGGCATCAACGTCGACCGGGTCCGAATCGGCTGTTATGTCGCCGGCGGCGTGCTCGCCGCGATTGGCGGGTTGATGGAGGCCGGGCGCGTCTCCGCTGTGACCAGCACCCAGGGCTACGGCGAGGGGATCATCTTCCAGGTCTTCGCCGCCGCGGTGATCGGCGGCGTCAGCCTCAAGGGCGGCCGCGGGAACATGCTTGGCGCAGCCAGCGGTGTGGTGCTGCTCGGCGTGGTGCAGAACATCTTGAACCTCGGGAGCGTGTCGAGCTACTGGATCGATGCGGTGAACGGTTCCGTGATCCTGTTCGCGCTGCTGATGGCGCGCGTCGTCGGCGGCAAGGCAGCGGCCGAGGAGTGAACGGGGAGCAGGCGATGGGTACTGGGCAACTCGATGGCCTGCGCGCGCTGGTGACGGGCGGGGCGTCGGGCATCGGACTGGCAGCCGCTGCACTGATGCGCGAACAGGGCGCCCAGGTCGCGCTGCTGGACGTGGCCGCAAGCGGACCCGACGGCTACGTGTACGCGCGGGCCGACGTGACCGACGACGAAGCGGTTCGCAACGCGGTGGCGTCCGCCGTCGAGCGCCTCGGCGGCCTGGACATCCTTGTCAACAACGCCGGTATCGGTGCTCAGGGCCGGATCGAGGACAACGACGATGCCGAGTGGCAGCACGTCTTCGACGTCAACGTCTTCGGCATCGTCCGGGTCACGCGGGCCGCGCTCCCGGCGCTGCGGAGCTCACCGAGTGCCGCGATCGTGAACACCGCGTCGATCGCCGCGACGGCCGGGCTCCCGCAGCGGGCGCTGTACTCGGACACCAAGGGCGCGGTGCTGTCGCTGACGCTCGCGATGGCCGCGGACCTGATCCGGGACGGGATTCGGGTGAATGCGGTGAACCCCGGGACGGCCGACACACCCTGGATCGGCCGGCTGCTGGATCGGGCCGATGATCCGGCCGCGGAGCGTGCCGCGCTCGAGGCGCGCCAGCCGCACGGCCGGCTGGTGTCGGCGGACGAGGTCGCAGCCGCGATCGCGTTTCTCGCCTCGCCGGCTTCCGGGTCGACGGCGGGCGCTGCGCTTGCGGTGGACGGCGGTATGGCCGGACTGCGCCTGCGCCCGAGGACGTGAGCGTGCAGCGATTCGCCGCCGTGATCGAGCTGCGACCGGAGCACGAGGCGGTGTACCGCGAGCTGCATGCGGAGCCGTGGCCCGAGGTGATGGCGGCGCTCAAGCGTGCGCACGTGCAGAACTACTCGATCTTCATGCGCGACGGGTATCTCTTCAGCTACCTGGAATACACCGGCGAGGATTACGCGGCCGACATGGCGAGCGTCGCCGCCGACCCGGCGACACAGCGCTGGTGGGAGCTCACGGATCCATGCCAGCGGGCTCTGTCCTCGGCAGCCGACGGGGAGTGGTGGGCGCCGGCCGAGGAAGTCTTCCACCTCGACTGAGGGCTGGGCGGCTGCTTCCCGGCGGTTGACGCGGATAACGATGCGCATCGACGCTCACCATCACGTCTGGGATCTGGAGGTGCGGGACCAGCCGTGGACGGCCGGCATCCCGGCGCTGCGGCGGTCGTTCACGCTCGAAGATCTGGAGCCGGCATTGCGCCGGCACGCGATCGACGCCACCGTCCTGGTCCAGACCGTGTGCGTCGCGCAGGAGACGCCCGAGCTCCTCGCCCTGGCTGCCGCCGAGCCCGTCATCGCCGGGGTGGTGGGCTGGGTGGATCTCACCGCGCCCGATGTCAGCGACGCGATCGCGGCGCTGCGCGAGTCGCCCGGCGGGGAGCGGCTCGTAGGCATCCGGCACCAGGTGCAGGAGGAGCCGGACCACCGCTTCCTGGTCAGAGCGGATGTGCGGCGCGGGTTGCGGGCCGTGGCGGAGGCCGGGCTCGTTTACGACCTGCTCGTGCGGCCGCATCAGCTTCCCGCCGCTGTGACTGCGGTTCAGGCCGTGCCGGAGCTCCGATTCGTGCTCGACCACGCCGGCAAGCCGGTGCTCGACGGCCCGCCGAGCGCAAAGTGGCCGGCCGCGATCGACGGGCTCGCCGCACGGCCGAACGTCACCGTGAAGCTCTCGGGGTTGACGAGCGAGGCGCCCGCGGGCTGGAATGAGGAGATGCTCGCGCCGTTCGTCGAGCGGCTGCTGACGCGTTTCGGGCCCGAGCGGATGATGTTCGGCTCGGACTGGCCGGTGTGCCTGCTCGGCGGTGGCTACGACAGAACGATTGCCGCGGCCGAGGCGCTCACCGCGGAGCTCGCTCCGCACGAGCGGGATCTGGTCTTCGGCGAGGTCGCGATGTCCGTGTACGGGTTGGGCCGATGAGGCGGCTGGGCCGATGAGGGAGCGGGCCGATGAGGCGGCTGGGCCGATGAGGCGAGCGGCGAT
>WQWK01000192.1 GCA_009785395.1 Conexibacteraceae bacterium | reverse complement strand
GGCGCCAGCCACCAGCCGATCTCGTGCTCGTCGGGATCGACTCCGTGGGTGCCCAGACCCATGCGGTTCAGCGCGATCATGCCGATCTCATCTCCGGTCGCCATCTCGACCGCCACCCGCCAGCCGAATCCGTGCTCGCGCCAATGCTCGGTCGCACGGTCCGAAACGGTGATCGCCTTCAGTGCGGTCCAGGTCAGGCCGTCACCGACATAACGCGTCACGCGCGGATTGGAGCTCAAGGCTGCCAGCAGGCCGACGTCGTCCGCCGTCCAGGGGCGCAGGACCAGGCGCTCGGTTTCCAGTGAATGGCTCACTCCCTCCGGAATCGTAGGGATCGGTACGATCGCGCAATGGGCTGGGCGTCATGCTGATCTACTCGATGGGCGTCTCGGTGGACGGGTTCATCGCCGACGCCGGCGGAGAGATCGAGTGGACCGCTCCCAGCGACGATCAGTTCCGCTTCCACCTCGAGCAGGTGCGCCAGCTGGGCGGCTGCCTGCTTGGCCGCGGGCTGTACGAGAGCATGGTGGTCTGGGAGACGGATCCGTCGCTGCGCGACAGTGAGCTCGGGGCAGAGTTTGCGGACGTCTGGTCCGCCATCCCCAAGGTCGTGTTCAGTCGCACGCTCCGGAGCGTCGAGGGGAAACACGCCCGGCTCGGCGAGGCCTCGCTCGCCGAGGAGGTCACTGCGATGCTCGCGAGCACCGAGGAGGATGTGGAGATCGGAGGCGCCGGCCTGGCCGCGCAGGCGCTCGAGCTTGGCCTCGTCGATGAGCTGCGCGTGTTTCGCAACCCGGTCGTCGTCGGCGGCGGCACCCGGTTCCTGCCGCCGGTTGCAGAGAAGGTTCCGCTGGACCTGATCGAGACCCGGACATTCGGCTCGGGCGTGATCCTCGAGCGCTATTCGCTCTCGTGATCAGTGCCGAGGCATCAGTGCGGAGGCACGAGCGATGCACGTAGTGTGCGGAAATCCGCCTACAACGTGCATCGCTTCGCGGGCCCGCTACGCCCGCTCGCGAGCAGCGCTGGTGATGGGCCGCGAGCTCGTCGTCGCAGAGGAGGCGCACACCGGCTCACGCGCCGGCACGGTGCCGGGACGCCGGGCGACCGGCCCGGCGAACGCGGGGCGCTGCGGGCCGTTGCCACGACCTGCCGCCGGCGTCCAGGTCAGAGCCGGCTCGTGGCGGTGGTAGTCGACGTCCGCGTACACGTCGTCGCCGTCATAGACGTAGTCGAAGTCGCCCACCAGCATGTCGTCGATGAGGTCACTCACGCGGGTTGCGAATCGGATGGTGGCTGAACGGAACATATGTTCGTAGCCTACGTTGGGGTGCGGACGGAATGCCCAGATTTCCTGCAATTTTGGTTGCAGTCAGCCGAGCGCCGACCAGACCTCGTGCTTGGTGCGGATGCGGTCCACGACGGCCGCGGTGAACTCCGTCGTACCGGCCGAGCCGCCCAGGTCGAAGGTCTTCACACCGGAGGCGACCGTCTCCAGCGCCGCCTCGTAGATCGCCCGGGACGCGCGTTCCGCGGGCAGCCCGTGACGTTCAGCGGCGTGGCTCATCACGGCGCCGCAGGCGAGAATCATCGCCAGCGGGTTGGCGAGGTCCTTGCCCAGCAGGGCGGGGGCGGTGCCGTGCGGGGCCTCCGCCATCGCCACCGTCGCGTTGTAATCCTCGTCGAAGGCCAGCAGGATCGACTCCGCTCCCGCGATCGAGCCGAACATCGGCAGCACCAGATCTGACAGGCAATCGCCATCACGGTTCAGGGCGGGGATCACGAGCGTCTTGTCGGTCGCTCCGGACAGCAGGCCGGCGTAGGTCGCGTCGATCAGCACCGGCTGGTACTCGACCTCCGGGTGACGTGCCGCGGCGGCGTCCATCTCCTCCTTGAGCATGCCCTCGTAGATCGCCGAGACGGTCCACTTGGGGCCGCCGTAGACACGGGCATCGAGCCGCTTGGCGGTACGGAACGAGTACTCGGAGACGGCGCGGCAGGTCGAGCGCGTGATGTGCTCCTTACGGAAGGCGACCTCGTCGTCTGCGCCTGGCTCGCCCTCGCGCCATTGCTCCGCGCCGTAGGCGTCCTCGACGGCCATGCGCACGATCGAGATCGGCCAGTGCACGCCCGCCATCGGCGCGATCCCCGGCAGGCGCCTGCCGGTGCGGACGATCACCTTGCCGCCGATTCCCTCGCGCACGATCGCGTTCGGGGTGCCGACGTCCTCCTTGCCCTCGGGCGTGATCGTCGCGGCTTTGATCCCGAGGCCGGCGGACTTCATCGCGGCGGCGGAGTCATGGACCACCTGGTTCTGCGTGGCGCGCCGATTCTCCAGGGAGAGGTCGTAATGCTCGAGCTCGACATCCAGCCCGATCAGCTCGGAGTCGAGGACGCGCAGCGACTGCTCCAGCAGCTCCTGGCCGGTCTCGTCCCCGTCCAACACCACGATCTTGATCGGCTCAGGCATTGCGCGGCACGATATCCGACGCGGACTCCGTGAGGGCCGCGATCACGATTTCCACATGCTCGTCGAAGGGGACCCCGAGCGCCTCGGCGCCCGCGAGCAGCTCCTCGCGATTGACGGGCGCGGCGAAGCTCGGCTGCTTCATCTTCTTCCTGACCGACTTGACGGTCATGCCGTGCAAACCGTCCGGTCGTACATAGGCAACGGCCAGGATGAATCCGGACAGTTCATCGACTGCGAAGAGCGCCTTCTCCATCGGTGTGTCCCGTGAGATCCCGAGGTAATCGGCATGCGAGCCGACCGCGCGGATCAGCTCTTCGCTATAGCCCCGCGCACGCAGCTCCTCCATCGCAAACCGCGGATGTCCGGTCTCCAGATCCGGATAGCGCTCGTAGTCGAGATCGTGCAGCAGGCCCGCGAGGCCCCACGACTCGACGTCGCCCCCAAACCGCGGTGCATAGGCACGCATTGCGGCCTCGACTGCCAGCATGTGACGGCGCAGGGAATCACTCTCGGTCCATTCGCAGACGAGCGCCCAAGCGTCGCTGCGCGAGGTCTCTGTGGTCATGTCGTTACCTTACGGGAGACATGGAGAAGTTCGTGATCGAGGGCGGCGTGCCGCTCTCCGGGACCGTGGTCCCGGCTGGCAACAAGAATGGCGCGCTGCCGATCCTGGCCGCATGCCTGCTGACAGATGAGGAAGTGACGCTCCGCAACGTGCCGCGGATCAGCGACGTCGACGCGATGCTCGCCCTGCTCGCCTCGCTCGGCGCATCGGTGACCTGGAGCGCCGCCGGCGACGTGCATGTACACGCCGCGGGCGTCAACCAGACCGACATCGACCGCGACCTCGGGGAGCAGATCCGTGCCTCCTTCCTGCTCGCCGGTCCGTTGCTGGCGCGCCTCGGACGGGCTGTGATGCCACCGCCGGGCGGCGACGTGATCGGCCGCCGGCGGCTGGATCCGCACTTCGACGCGATGCGAGCGCTCGGCGCCACCGTCGTGCATGACAGTGTCATCGAGCTCACGGCGCCACCCGGCGGGCTCAAGCCATGTGACTTCCTGATGGACGAGTCCTCAGTGATGGCGACCGAGAATGCGCTGATGGCCGCTGCGCTCACGCCGGGCACCACCACGATCCGCAACGCCGCCTCCGAGCCGCACGTGCAGGACCTCGCGCGCATGCTGGTGGCGATGGGCGCCGAGATCGAGGGCATCGGCTCCAACGTGATGATCGTCCACGGCAAGGACCGGCTCCACGGCTGCAGCCATACGATCGCTCCGGACCACATCGAGGTGGGCTCGTTCATGGCGCTCGCCGGTGTCACCGGCGGCGAGCTGGTGATCAAGGACACCAACCCCGCGGACCTGCGGATGATCAGGCTGGTGTTCGAGCGCCTCGGCCTGCACAGCCGGATCGAGGGCAACGACGTGATCGTCCCCGGTGAGCAGAGCCTCGTGATCCAAACCGACTCGGGCGGTCACACCTCGAAGATCCAGGACGGGCCGTGGCCGGCCTTTCCCGCCGACCTGACGAGCGTCGCGGTGGCGCTCGCGACCCAGGCTGCAGGCTCGGTCATCGTCCACGAGTGGATGTTCGAGAGCCGCCTGCTGTTCACCGACAAGCTTCAGCAGATGGGAGCGTCGATCGTGATCTGTGATCCGCACCGCGCGATCGTCGTCGGGCCGCGGCGGTTGCGCGGGCAGCGCGTCGACTCGCCGGATATCAGGGCGGGGATGGCGATGCTGATCGCGGCGCTGTGCGCCGAGGGCACGACCGAGATCGGCAATGTCCGCCACATCGACCGCGGTTACGAGCGCATCGACGAGCGCCTGCGCGCGCTCGGCGCCCGGATCGCGCGCGTCGAAGACACCACGGTCCGCGCTTAGCGCGGCCGGCGGCTGCGCGACACGGCTTTTCGGCAGACTCTGACGCCCATGGTCGACCGAACCCCCAGCGGAACTCGTGACGTGCTGCCCGACGAGATGCGCGAGCTGCGTGCGCTCAGCGAGCGGATCCGCGCCGTGTTCGAGCGCGGCGGGTACGGCGAGGTCTACACCCCGGCGCTCGAGTACGAGCGCACGTTCGACCGTGAGGGCGCACATCTGAGCTCGCCGTACAGGCTGTTCGACGAGCACGGCAACGTTCTGGTGCTGCGCTCCGACATGACGATGCCGATCGCCCGGCTGGTCGGCAACCGTTACGCGCACGCGCCCACGCCGCTGCGCTTCAGCTACTTCGCCCACGCCTATCGCGGCGTGC
>WQWK01000191.1 GCA_009785395.1 Conexibacteraceae bacterium | reverse complement strand
CGAGCGATTCGACCGCGCGCGCGGTCGGTGGCGATACGACCGTCCGTCTCTCGGGCGCAGCCGAAGGCCGCGAAGCGGCCGGTGACCATCTTAGTGAGAGCTTGTCGTCTGCATGTTGCGTTCGAGCGGCACGCGGTGGATGGTCCTAGACGGCGTCGGACTGACCCACGTAAGCATTGTCGCCTTCGGGCTGACCTTTCTCCGAGGTGTCGCCCGGCGCCGTCATAGGACCGCTGGCGTGACCTGATAGGAGCGTGGCATCGCCCCAACTAAGACGTGTCCGCCAGTCGTCCGCTTCAACCCAACAGAAGGGGACCTCAACATGGTGACGATCGGGATCGATCCGCACAAGGACAATCATTCAGCGGTCGCGGTCGACGATGTCGGCAAGCAACTCGCGCAGACGCAATGTCGTGCGGTAGCCGACGGGTTCGGTGAGCTGCTGGCCTGGGGTCGAGGACTCGCCGGCGACCGGGTCTGGGTGCTGGAGGACTGCCGGCACGTCTCCGGGCCCGTTGAACGGTTCCTGCTCGACCACGGCGAGACGGTCGCTCGGCTGGCGCCGCACCTGATGGCCCAGGCGCGCACCAGCGTCCGCGAGCGCGGCAAGTCTGACCCGATCGACGCGCTGGCCGTCGCGCGCGGCGCTCTGCAGGAAGGCCTCGAGCAGCTGCCAACAGCAAAGCTCGCCGGGATCGAGCTTGAGATCCGCCTCCTTCACCAGCATCACCGGCGGCTGACCCGGCAACGCACCGCGCTGATCAACGACCTGCGCTGGAACCTGCACGACCTCTGGCCCGAGTTGAAGCTACCCAGCCGCGGCCTGACCACCCTGGGCCTGCAAGCCGACCTCGCCCGCCGGCTGGCCCGCGCGAGCGCCAGCGCCCGCGTCCGCGTCGCCCGCGACGAGCTCCACCGGATCCGCGAGCTAACCCGCACGATCAAAGACCTCCTCCACGAACTCGACATCCTTACCCGCCAAACCGCCCCCCAACTGCTCGGCGAGACCGGGATCGGGCCGCTGGTCGCCGCGCAACTGATCGGCGAGATCGCCGGCATCAACCGATTCGCCTCAGACGCCAAACTCGCGCGCATCTCCGGATGCGCGCCGATCCCCGTCTCCTCAGGCCGAACAGACAAACACCGCCTCGACCGCGGCGGCAACCGCCAACTCAACAACGCGCTCTACACGATCGCGATCTCCAAAATCCGCCACGACCCCACAACCGCCGCCTACATCGCCCGCCAACGCACACGCGGCAAAACCAAACGCGAAGCGATCAGATCCCTCAAACGCCACCTAATCCGCCGGATCTGGCAGCTCCTCACCGACCCCAACCAGATCCCACGAACCGTCTGCTTGACATAGGAGACTCGGAGACAACTTCGAGCGCGAGCGGATGCTCGCGCTCCCTTCACTGCCCCGGCAAACACCTCCCTCGCGCGCATCCAAGCTCTGCGCTTTGTGGTCGCCCACGCCCCCGGCCCGCACCCCTCCCCGCGCTTGCCGCCCGCCCCAGCGACCGATCGACGGCGACAGCGAAGGCAAAGCTCGCAACCAGCGCGCCACCACACCTCCCAGCCCGCCCCTCTGGAATCAGTCATCTGCCAGGACCCCGGCCTCACCGCTCTGACCGAGCGAGCTCGGTCCGCAGCTCATGGCTTCCGTCCGGACGCGCAGCCTCGTAGTAGAGCCGATGGCCGCCGGCCGGGAGCGGCACCACCTCCAGGTAGCGGGCATCGGCGATCGGCTCGCTCCCGCAGGCTTTGAGCAGGCCTGAGGGTTGCCGGCGGGCGAGACCGGTGCGCTCGCGGAAGTTCTGATCCCGGCGCGCGCGGCCGTCATAGCTGACACGGCCGTCCGCCAGCACGGCGGTGACGCGCGCGCCGCGCGCGTCCCAGGCGCCGGGCCGCCCTGCCAGCACGGTGCCGTGCGTGCTCCAGTCCCGGCCGTCCTCGCTGGTGGCGTACGCGGTGGTCATGCGGTCCTCCTCCCCCGGCTGGTCCAGCGGGTGACAGCAGATCCACGCCTGCCAGCCGCCACCGAGGCGCCGGATCACGGGGTCCTTGACCCCGGTGTGCTGATCGCCGCCAAACGCGATCTGGACGTCGGCGTGCGGAAGCTCCTCCGGCGCGGCCGCCTCGAGCAGGCCGATCCACCAGTGCTTGCTGTCAGGGGTGGCGCAGCTGACATACATTCGCCAGCGGCCCGTGTCCGTGCGGACAAGCGCCGGGCGCTCGAGCGATTCGGCGCCGAAGTGGGCCTTGTCCAGCTTCGCCACATCCGCCAGCCGCTCGCCGTCCGCCGAACGAGCGATCACAACCGTCGTGCCGCGCCGCTCGGCGACGCGGACGCGGTAGGCAACTACGAACGTGCCGTCGGCATCGAGTGCCGCGGTCGGCGCGCCCGCCCAGGCGCCCGGGCCCTCCTGCGGCGCGGGGGCCGCGACCGTTGCCCGGCCGGCGCCGGGCGCCGGGAAGTTCGTCGGGGGCGGCGTACCGGGCAAAGCTGGCATCGCCTGCCGCTCAGGAGAGCGCGCGCTCGAGCGCCGCTCGATCCGTCGGCTCGCCGTGCGCGGGCAGCACCAGCTCGATCGGCAGATCCAGCAATGAGCGGAGCCGTCCGGCGACATCGTCGCGCGTCACGTGCTTGCGACCGCCGAGCCAGACATCCAGCCCCTCGCCGAAGTCAGACAGCGAGTCGCCGGTGACGATCGCATTCACCGACGGCAGCCAGAGGATCAGATCGTTGTCCTCGCGGCCCGCGTACGCGTCGATCCCGAACGGCCACGGTCCGGGACCGTGGAAGTGCCCTTCGCCTTCGCCCGCGCGAAGCCACGCGAGGTCGTCACTCTCGATGCCGCGCACGCGCTCGGGATCGACGCCGAACTTCTGCACCCAGTCCTGCCAGGTGTCTGCGGGCGGCGTGTGCACCGGGAGGCCGAGCCGGCGGGCGTCGCGGTCGTGGTACGGGGCGGTCAGGACGACCGCGGTCGCGCGGCCGAGCAGCTCCTCGGGAACCGATAGGGGGTCGCACAACAGGAAGTCGTCGCCGAGGTCGATCGCGTACGACGAGACGCGCTCGGGCCACGCCTCCCCCGCGTCCCAGTCTGGATGCGGCGATTGCCAATGCCAGATACCGGGGCGCAGCTCACGCACGGCGCGATCCTGACTGCGGCGCGTCGCGGCCGAGCTCTGCGAGTTGGTCGACGATGCTGGTCAGAGGTTGAGTGGCGTCGATCTCGACAGTGCAGGTCCGGCGCAGCAGTGGCTCGACCTCAGCCAGGTCCCGCAGAACCGTCTCGCGCTCCTCCGGTCGCTTCCCGTAGCTGTTCGTCGTGCGCTTCTCGATCCGCTGCAGAAGCACCGCGGCGGGCGCGGTCAACAGAACGACCTCGTCAAAGCGCGAATAGAACCTGCCCTGGTTCGACACCGTGCCCGACACGTACAGCGTCGGTCCGTCGTCGTGGGCCAGGAGCTCGGCGATCCGGTCCTCACACCAGACGTGGCCACCTTCACTGGCTGACCAATCTGTCCACCCGGGCTCGTCCGTGTCGACCACCTGGAAGCCGAGCTTCCCGAGCTCGGCCAGCGCGCTCGATTTACCGGTTCCGGACATGCCGGTGAGAAGGATCCGCCGCATGACCACCGGCTAGTCGCCGCCTGCTTGGTCGACCGAGCTGCCCTCGCCCGCGGCCCGCTCCCGCCCGCGGCGACGACGCGAGACCAGGCCGAAGCCGACGACCAGTGCGACCAGCAACACCAGCCGCGCGATCCGCAGCTCCACGAGCGTGGTGCCGCTGACGTGGAACACGAACGTCACGACGAGCAGCACGCCCAGAAACCCCAAGCGGATCAGCATCAGCTTGCGCGAGCGGCCTCCGAAAAGGATCGGGGTGAACATGATTTCTACCTCCTGGCGCCGGCGGCTTGGGTGTGTCGGCGATCGCTGGCCGGCATCAGGCGCGCGGCGAGCCCGTCGAGCGCCTCGATCACCGCTTCCACTTCGACGGGATCCGCGGGTCCCAAGGCCGCGGCGAGCATGGACTCGACCGGCACCTCAGCTCGCTGCGAGCGCTGTCGGATTCCGGGGGCGAGCCGCGTCAGTGTCCGTCGGCGATCGCGGGAGTCGATCGAGGTCTCGAGGGCACCGAGCTCGCGCAACCGGGCGACGGAGGCGGAAACGTGGCTCTGCGGAAAGCCGGTACGCGAGGCGATCTCCCCCACCGAGCTGTCGGGATGCTCCGCGATGTCGATCAGGACCATCCGCGCCCTCGTCGGCGGCCCACCGGTCGGAGGCTTGGGAAGCGCCTCCTCGGCGATCTTCATCAACTTGCGGCCCAGCAGGTACAGCTCCACGGCATTCACATCAATAGTGATACATCAATGTTGATGCTTTTGTCAAGCCATGCCCGGGGTTTCTCAAGAAGTACACGCGGCCCGTCGCCGGCGTGCCTACGATCCCGTGCTGGCTTCCCGTATGGGCAGCAACCTGCTTGTTCGCGAGGGCCGAGCGTGGAGCCGCGGCAGAGCCGATCAGAAAGCCGAGGTTCGATGGTCACGACTGACAGGGATGCACTGGCGACGGGCGAGCTGCGGTCGCGGCTTCAGCTCCGGCGCCTTCTGCGCCAGCCGCGGTGGGTCCTCGATGACCTCGGGCCGACGCGCGGCGAGCTACGAGATCCCGCGGAGTACTTGCAGGGCATCCGCCTCTGGCACCGAGTCCGTCAGGACGGATACACAATGCTCGGGTGCCGCCGGGCACGGACGCTGCAT
>WQWK01000190.1 GCA_009785395.1 Conexibacteraceae bacterium | reverse complement strand
CCAGTACCACGGCCGCGTGAAGGCCCTGGCCGAGGGCGCCCGGGAGGGCGGCCTCCAGTTCTAAGACCGCTACCCTGAGTCTCTCTTCCATGGCACGTGATCGCACAGTTTCCGCCGCCGGCCTCGACCTCCAGGAGCGAGTCGTCGAGATCAACCGCGTGGCCAAGGTCGTCAAGGGCGGCCGCCGGTTCTCGTTCACCGCGCTGGTCGTGGTCGGCGACGAGCGCGAGGTCGTCGGCGTCGGCTACGGCAAGGCGAACGAGGTCCCGGTCGCAATTCAGAAGGGCGTCGAGCGCGCCAAGAAGAACCTGTACCGGGTTCCCAAGCACGGCTCGACGATCACCCATCAGACGACCGGTGTCTTCGGTGCCGGCAGGGTCTTCCTGAAGCCGGCCGCTCCCGGCACCGGCGTGATTGCCGGTGGCGGTGTCCGCGCCGTGCTCGAGCTCGCCGGAATCCACGACATCCTTTCCAAGTCGCTCGGCTCGCAGAATCCGATCAACCTCGTGAAGGCGACGATGGCGGGCCTGGAGTCGCTACGCACGCCTGATGAGGTCGCGGAACTCCGGGGGCTTTCGGTCGACGCGGTTCTCGGCTTGACCGGCAACGGTGACTCCGCCGAGGCCAGCGCTGAGAACGGGAACGGTGCCGTCGCGGACGATCAGGCGACGCGACCCGACTCGGAGAAGTCCCCGTCACCGGCCGCCGAGGCTAGCGTCGCCGACGACGCTGAAGCGGCTGGCGATGCTGAAGCTGCCGACAAGGCTGAAGCGGCCGACAAGGCTGAAGCGGCCGACGAGGCTCAAGCGGAGGTGGCTGAGTGATGAGCGCGAGCGCTCTCCGAGTCACCCAGCGCAAGTCCCGCAACGGCTGCGACAAGCGCCAGCTGGACACGCTACGCTCGCTCGGCCTGCGCCGGATCGGGCATACGGTCGAGGTCAACGACACCCCGCAGGTCCGGGGGATGCTCCACAAGGTCAGGCACCTTGTCGAGGTCGATGAGTCATGAGCGAGACAGACGCCACGATTGGCACCGAGCGCTCGGGTGATGAGCGGATCGGCCTGCACAACCTGAAGCCCGCCCCGGGCTCGCGCCGCCCGCGCAAGCGGGTCGGTCGCGGCGAGGGCTCCGGCACCGGCAAGACCTCGGGCCGTGGCCAGAAGGGCTACGGCTCGCGCAGCGGCTCCAAGTCGCGTGCTCGCTTCGAGGGCGGCCAGATGCCGATCCACATGCGGCTGCGCAAGCTGCGCGGCCCGCACATGCAGAAGTCGATGCCGTTCGAGCCCTTCCGGACCCAGACGCAGGCCGTCAACCTGCGTGATCTGGAGGATCGTTTCGAGTCCGGCGCCGCCGTCACGCTCGAGTCGCTGAAGGAGAAGGGCCTTGCGACCCGCAAGGGGGTCCCGGTCAAGATCCTCGCCAAGGGCGAGCTGTCGAAGCCGCTCACGGTGCACGCGCACGCTTTCAGCAAGACCGCTCGCACGCAGATCGAGGTGGCCGGCGGCACCTGCCAGGTGATCGAGAACGGGGGCCCCGCCGAGCCGTGAACCGGCATCGCGGGTTAGCACGATGATCGCCACGATCCTTGGGGCCTTTCGGGTCGGAGACATCCGCAAGAAGGTGTTTTTCACCTTCGCTCTGCTTGGCCTTTACCGGCTCGGGTCCTACATCCCGGCGCCAGGGATCAGTGAGAGCGCGGTCAAGTCGATCCAGAGCAACTTCGGCGGCTCCAGCGTTCTGGGGCTGCTCAACACCTTCTCCGGCGGCGGGCTCGGGCGGATCGCCCTGTTCGCGCTGGGGATCATGCCCTACATCACCGCCTCGATCATCCTGCAGTTGCTGCAGGTCGTGGTTCCCTCACTGGAGAAGCTCTCCAAGGAGGGCGAGGTCGGGCAGGCGCGGATCACCCAGTACACGCGCTATCTGACCGTCGGGCTGGCATTCGCCCAGTCGATCGGCTACGTGTTCCTGTTCCGGAGCTTCGAGAATCAGGTCGGCGCGCAGCTGATCCCCGGCTTCAACCTCGCGAAGGTGTTCCTGATCGTGATCTCGCTGACCGCGGGCACCGTCGTCGTGATGTGGATGGGCGAGCTGATCACCCAGCGCGGAATCGGCAACGGCATCTCGCTGATGATCTTCGCCTCGATCGTGTCCCGGATCCCGGGCGGACTGAACGCGTGGTGGACCAACCCCAGCCAGGTGTTCCGGGTGATGATGCCGTTCATCGCGATCGGCGTGATCGCCGCGGTCGTGTTCGTCCAGGAGGGCCAGCGGCGGATCCCGATCCAATACGCCAAACGCGTGATCGGCTCACGAATGACCCAGGGCTCGCAGACGTATCTGCCGCTGCGGGTCAACATGGCAGGCGTGATCCCGGTGATCTTCGCGGCCAGCGTGATGGCGATCCCGCCGACGCTCGGGCAGCTGATCGGCCAGAACCGCAGGGGCTTCGGAACGGATCTCGCCAACTTCTTCTCGCCGGCGGGCTGGCACTACGTCGTCGGCGAGGCACTGCTGATCATCGTCTTCACCTACTTCTACACGGCGGTGACCTTCAATCCCGTCGACCAGGCGGACAACCTGAGGAAGTTCGGGGGATTCATCCCGGGGGTGAGACCCGGGCGGCCAACGGCCGAGTTCCTGGATCGAATACTCGCGCGATTGACCCTGCCAGGAGCCCTGTTCCTGGCGGCGATCGCCGCCCTGCCCACCGTCCTGATCAACCAGACGGGAGCGAACTTCGCGTTCGGCGGAACCTCGATCCTGATCGTGATCGGCGTCGCCCTGGACACGATGAAACAGCTCGAAGCGCAGCTGATGATGCGCAATTACGCGGGCTTCCTGAAGTAGCTCGGACACACGCGGAGCACATACTCCGCTAACCAAACGCTAACCTTGCTCGATGGGTAGCTATCGAGCGATGGAATCTGCTGACCCATTGGCGCCGCGCCGCCTCGGCTACCGGCCGGTGCTCGACGGCATGCGCGGGATCGCGGTGGTGCTGGTGATGCTGATGCACACCGGCGTCGTCGACAACGGCTACATCGGCGTCGATGTGTTCTTCGGCCTGTCCGGCTTCCTGATCACGACGCTGCTCTGCGAGGAGTGGGAACGAACCGGCCGGATCTCGTTGCGGCGCTTCTACGAACGCCGCGCGCGCCGGCTGTTGCCGGCGCTGATGCTGGTGGTCGGGATCTTTGCGGTGTTCTACCTGGCCGCCAATCCGTTCACCGGCTGGCCGCTCGGATCGCGGGTCACGACGACGCTGCTGTTCGTCAACAACTGGGTCGCGGGCTTCGGCCACAGCCAGCAGCTCGGCTCGCTGGCGCCAACCTGGTCGTTGGCGCAGGAGGAGCAGTTCTACCTGCTCTGGCCGCTGGTCCTGGCGATCCTGCTCTACCGCCGGCTCCCGCCGGCAGCGGTGCTCGGACTCCTGCTTGCGACGATCGCCGGATTGCTCGTGCTCGCCCCACTGATCGAGCAGCACATCCAGTCCTACAACACCTACTTCTCCCCGCTCGACCGCGGCACCGAGCTGCTGCTGGGCTGCGCCGGAGCGATCGCCTGGCGCAACCGGCTGCTCACGATCCCGTCTCGCTGGGGCTGGCGCCGGTGGGGATCCGCTTGGCGGTCGCTGCTGTGCTTCGCGCTCACGGGCGCGTTCGCGACGCTCCTGTTCGCAGGCCAGCGCCTCGAGACGCGCGACATCTACCTGGCCGCAAACGCCCTCGCCGTGCCGCTGATCATCGCGCTGCTCGGCGCCCCTGGCTGCCTCTTGGCAAGGCTGATCGGCAGCCCACCGCTGCGGTACGTCGGGCGGATCAGCTACTGCCTCTACCTGTGCCACCTGATGGTCCGCAACCTCCTCCTCCACTACCTCCCCGACCTCTCGACGTACCTCTCCGCGCTGCTCACGTTCGCGTTCAGCTTCGCCGTCGCGAGCATCTCCTGGCGGCTGCTGGAAGCGCCGATCCTGAGCGCCAGCTGGCTTCGGCGCCGTTCCGGCGAGGCCCGCGAGCGCCGTCCGGGCACGGCCCGCGAGCGCCGCGAGTCTCCCGCGTGGCGAGACAGCCGCCCGCGGAGCGCCCTGTATCTCGATCGTGCGTAGGTTCAGACCGCTTGACGGGGTTACGGCGGCGGCGGCCGGCGAAGCGCCTGGCACTGAAGGCAGGGAGAGCTGGGCGGTTGCGGTCGGGCGCCGCGCGAACCGGACGCCGCTTCGCTTCTCCCTGGTGATCGCTCGCCACGGGCGTGGTCTGGCGGGACGGGCACGGCCGCGGCAATCCCGGAGTCGACCCGGCGAGCGATCCGACCACGCGCACAGCCGGTGGCGACCCGGGACGCCCGGCTAACCGCAACGCACCCGGGAGATCCGGGGCGGCTTGCCTCTGAAGGCGCAGCCGAAGGCCGCGAAGCGGCCGGTCACCATCAGGGACAACTTCGAGCGCGAGCGGATGCTCGCGCTCCCTTCACTGCCCCGGCAAACACCAACCCCCGGTGCAAGCGCGACCCAAACGGTCGTTCTTCGGGCGTCTACTAGACGTATGGGGAAGTAGATGAGTGAAGAACGTCGAGAACACGATGGCCGCGGTGGTTGACTCCCGGTCCTGCCGGTATTCCACTTCACCCAGGTCGAGGTACCGTGGCCGCTCGGCCCGCCGGATGGGCGCTACCTCGTCCGCGACGGGGAGGCGGTGTCGCACGTGTTGTTGTTCGCGACCCTCGGAGCGGCCCGGCGCGAGCACGTGACGCGGCGTTTGAGCCGGCGGGACGGTTCGGCGCGCGTGG
>WQWK01000189.1 GCA_009785395.1 Conexibacteraceae bacterium | reverse complement strand
CTCGTGATCTTCCTGGTCGGCTCGGCGCTCTGCGGGCAGGCCCACAGCCTGACCGAGCTGGTCGCATTCCGGGCGCTTCAGGGGCTCGGCGGCGGCGGTCTGATGGTCGGCGCGATGGCGGCCATCGGTGACGTCGTCTCGCCGCGCGAGCGCGGCCGCTATCAGGGCCTGTTCGGCGCGATGTTCGGGCTCGCGAGCGTGATCGGGCCACTGCTCGGCGGCTTCTTCACGACCTCTTTGTCGTGGCGCTGGATCTTCTACGTGAACCTGCCCGTGGGCGTGCTCGCCTTCATCGTCCTGGCGGCGACGCTCCCCAGCGTCAAGGACCAGGTGCGCCGCCAGATCGATTACCTCGGCGCCGGCCTGCTGGCGGCGGCGCTCGTCAGCGTCGTGCTCATGTGCACCCTCGGAGGGACGTCGTACGCGTGGCTGTCAGGGTTCATCATCGGCCTCGGCGTCCTCTCGATCCTGCTGATCGCCGCCTTCCTCTACGTTGAGGGGCGCGCCGCCGAGCCGGTGCTGCCGCTGCACCTGTTCCGCAACAGCGTCTTCAACGTGACCAGCGCGATCGGCTTCGTCGTCGGCTTCGCGCTCTTCGGATCGGTGACCTACCTGCCGCTGTTCCTGCAGGTCGTGGGCGGCTCGAGCCCGACCGGCTCGGGCCTGCAGATCCTGCCGCTGATGGGGGGACTGCTGATCACCTCGATCGGCTCGGGTCAGCTGATCACAATGACCGGCAAGTACAAGCGCTACCCGATCGCCGGAACGTTCGTGATGGTCATCGGGCTGTACCTGCTCTCGACCATGGACGCGTCGACCACCCGGCTCGCCTCCTCCGCCTTCATGTTCGTGCTCGGCCTCGGGCTCGGTCTCGTGATGCAGGTGCTGGTGCTCGCCGTCCAGAACGCGGTGAGCTACTCGGACCTGGGCGTCGCGACCTCGGGCGCGACGCTGTTCCGCTCGATCGGCGGCTCAGTCGGGACCGCGATCCTCGGATCGATCTTCGCGAGTGAGCTCAAATCCAACCTCACCGACAGCATCCGCGCGCACCCGGCGGCGGTCGCGGGGCTGCCGCCCTCACGAATCGACAAGCTGTCGGGCTCGATCGGCAACCCGCAGTCGCTGAAGGCGCTGCCGCCCGAGCTGCACGACATCTACATCCACTCCTTCACCAACGCGCTGGACCGCGTGTTCACGGTCGCCGCCGTGATCGCCGCGGCCGCCTTCCTGCTGAGCTGGCTGCTGGAGGAGCTGCCGCTGCGCGACACCGCCGAGGCGAGCGGCGGCATCGGGGAGACCTTCGCGGTGCCGAAGCCCCCCGACTCGCTGGCCGAGATCTCCCGCGCGCTGAGCGTGCTGATCGGCCGCGAGGGCCGCCGGCAGCTGGTCGAGCAGATGGCCGCACGGGCCGGCGTCGACGTGTCAGCCGCGGCCGCCTGGGTGCTGGTGCGCAGCTATCGCGATCCGGACACGAGCATCGAGGACGCCGCCGCCGCCTGGGATGTGCCGGTCGACCGCGCCCGCGCCGGCCTGGCCGAATTGACGGAGCGCGGCCTGCTCGCGCCAGCCGAGCCCGACAGGCTCGCGCCGTCCGAGCCCGGCATGGGGGTCCCCCAAAGCGGTTTTTCGCCCGATATCGCCGACGATACCGCAGCGATATCACCCGAAAATCGTGTTTCTGGGGACACCGTGTCCGGATATGCCGTCACCGCCAGCGGCCGCGAGGCGGCCGAGAAGCTCATCGCAGAGCGGCGCGCCACACTCGGGCGCCTGTGCGACGGCTGGGAACCGGAGCGCAATGAGGAGCTCGCGCAACTCCTTACGCGTTTGGCCGACGAGCTCGGCTCGGTGCCGTCGCGGGAGCTGGTCAGTCGTACATAAGTTCGAGTCCAGCTGTGGCCGGGTGCACCTTGTCAAGTGTCCACTGTTGTCCGGAGTTGCCACATGTTGTCAACCGCAGCTGTCGCGTTCTGCCCAACCACTGACGGTAATGTTCGCTCACTCAAACCGTCTCTGACAGGCTGAGTGTCTCTCACACACACTTCAATCAGCCTCGCGAGCGAACGCCTATCGGGGTTTCCGGAGCGCGAGCTGATCGGAACGCCGACGGAGAATCATCGACATCACCATAAGAGCCGTCGCTGTACACGCTCGACGAGACCGCCCTGGTGCTGCGCAAGAGCACGAGAACCTTGCGAAGGTTGCTCGCTGCCGGCGCGCTCGCCGGACACAAAATCGGCGGAACGTGGCGAATCTCGGAGAGCGAGCTGGAACGCCTAACCCGCGGCGCATAGTTCAGCTACTACCCTGGCGGTAATGACCAGGAAATGGAGCCTTGCAGCAGTGCTCGTGCCGCTGATCGCCGTCGCGTTGACGACGATCTGCGCAGGCGCCGCGCAGGCAGGAACCTCGGCCAAGCTGACGGCGGCGCAGCGGGGAGCGTTCGATCACAGCATGGCGCTCTACGCGCACGCAATCGCTGCGACCAGCCACGGAGAAGTCCTGGCGCAGATGAAGGCCGAGGACAACCGCCTCACAGCGTGCGCTCCCCTTCTCCGGCAGCTCTACCAGGGTCTTGCCGCCAACAGCAACCCCGCAGCGGGCGTCGTCGACGTACTGCTCACGGGCGGCGCCCAAGCCGGCGGTGAGCGCTGGCTTACGAGTGCCCTCACTTCGTTGAACGGTGGCTCCGATCCCCGCATCCACACCGACGCAAGCGCAAACATCTGCGCTGTCCTGAAGACCTGGCGCTCTCAGGGCTACGCGCCCGCACACCGGCCGAAGCTCTTCCTGTCGATGTGGCCCGGAGGCATTTCGGCGTGGGCGATGATCGGCACGCGGCCCGCGCACACGTTCGCGAGCTGGGGTATTCGCAAGGGCGAAGCGCGGAAGCTCGTCTCGGAGTTCAACACGGCCCAGGCCAGGTACGAAAAGCTCGACGGGGCCGCCTACGGGGAGTTCGTCCGCTGGCTGCAGCAGCACGGCATCTACAAGCTGATGCCGCCGGGAGACCGTCACGTCGTGAAGTTCTGACCCCGGGGCGGGTCAGCTCTCAGGGTGACGCAGGGCGGGCCTCCGGGAAACGCGGCAGGCCGTCGTCGGGAATCGGCTCCCAGGTGGCGGCGTAATCGACGAACTGTCTGTAGCTCGGCCGGATGCCCGGGTCGGAGTCGAACGCTCCCATCCTGATCGAGATGCGCGAGCCGTCGGGGGCGCGTGAGAAGAGGTGGGCGCCGCAGGCGCCGCAGAAGCACTTCTCCATGCCGTCGGGCGGCTGCCAGCCGCGCAGCTGCGCGTCGCCGGACAGCAGCCTGAAGTGCGCCGGATCGACCCTGGCTCCGGCCGAGACCGCGGTCCCGGTGCGCCGCTGACAGCGCGTGCAGTGGCAGTAGCTGGCGGCCAGCGGCGGCGCGGTCACCTCAAAGCGCACCGCCCCGCACAGACACCCGCCCTGGATCGAGTAGTCGCTGCGCTCACGCATCGTCGGCTCACTCATCATCGATACCGTACCTGTATGGCGCTCGACACGACGGACGTACACCTGATCACCGACGAGGCCGAACTGCGCGAGATCATCGGCGAGCCGACCGAGGTGGTGCTGTCGAAGATCACCGGCCGCCTGAACGAGCTGACGCGCCAGTTCATCGAACGCTCGCCGTTCATGTGCATCGCCACGGTGGACCCCGACGGCGGACTCGACGTGTCGCCGCGCGGCGACCCCGCAGGTTTCGTGCGGATCCTGGACGAGCGCACGCTGCTGATCCCCGACCGGCCCGGCAACCGGATCGCTGACACGCTCAGGAACCTGCTGGCCGATCAGCGGATCGCGCTGCTGTTCCTGATCCCCGGAGTCGGCGACACGTTCCGGGTCAACGGCCACGCCGTGATCACTGACGACGCCGAGTTGCTGGCGCCCAGCGCGGTCGGCGGCAGGCCGCCGAAGCTCGGGCTGCTCGTCACGATCGAGCAGGCGTACACCCAGTGCCCCAAGGCCCTGATCCGTTCAGACCTGTGGAACCCCGGCAAGCACATCGAGCGCAGCGAGCTCCCGAGCGCCGGCGCGATCATGCGCTCGCTGACCGGCGACTTTGACGCGGACGCCTACGACCGCGACCGCGCCGAGCGCTACGCCCGGGGCGAAGGCCTGTACTAGTAACGGATCGCCACCCGTGACCGGTCACGGGTGGCGATCCCTATCGGTTCAGCCGGCTGGCCTCAGCCGGTCACCAGCGGCGGCGGCGCCACCCCGGGCGCGACTGGCGGGACTGGCGCGTGCGTGGCGGCGCGCACAGCTGCATCCGCAAGCGCCGGGTCCGCGTTGCCGGCGGTCGCGATCGCCGTGTCACGATGCAGCCCCACCGCCACGACTCGTGCCGTGGCGTGGACCGTCCGGGAGTGGCCGGGCGCGAGGGTCCCGACGAACCACACGGCGGTGCCGGTGTGCAGGAGCGTACCGCCCGCCACATGGACGATCTGGAGTCCGGCCGGCCGCGTCTCAGCGACCTGAACCCCGTGCGCCGCCGTCCGACCGTGGTTCGTGACCCTGATCGTGACCGGGATTATCGACCCGAGCGGCGCCTGCCCGGGCAGCGTCTTGACGACCGAGAGCTGCGGCGCTTCCACCCCAGGCGTTGGGGGCGGGGTATGGCCGCCGCCGCCACCCCCCTCCGGGGGCCGGTCGAGCCCGTTCGTGATCGTGCACACGATGTTGTCGGTCGTGCTGGCAACGTCCACCGACACGGACGGACCGGAGGCGTTATGTGCCACCACCGCGCCGGTCGCCGTGTTCACGCACGT
>WQWK01000188.1 GCA_009785395.1 Conexibacteraceae bacterium | reverse complement strand
GCGAGCTGGGCGAGCCCGCCTACCGGTCCGATCAGGTCTGGAGGTGGCTTGCGACCGGCGCCGCATCCTACGACGACATGACGAACCTGCCGCGCGGACTGCGCGAGGCACTCACCGAGCGTGTGCCGTTCTCGACGCTGACGGTCGAGCACCAAGCCGTTGCGAGCGACGGCACAATCAAGGCGCTGATGCGCACCGCTGACGGCCGCCCGCTCGAGGCGGTGCTGATGCGCTACCGCGACGGGCGCCACTCGCTGTGCGTCTCCTCACAGTCGGGCTGCCCGCTCACCTGCGCGTTCTGCGCGACCGGCCAGATGAAGTTCGGGCGCAACCTGACGGCGTCGGAGATTCTCGACCAGGCGCTGCATTTCCGCCGCATCTCCAAGGTCGACCACTGTGTCTTCATGGGCATGGGCGAGCCGATGATGAACCTCGACAACGTCCTCGCCGCCTGCCGGCGCCTGCCCGATCTCGGGATCGGCAACCGCCGCACCGCGATCTCGACGGTCGGCTGGATCCCCGGGATCGACAAAATGGCGGCCGACCCGATGCCGCTGCGGCTCGCGCTCTCGCTGCACGCGGCCAACCCGGCGCTGCGCTCCGAGCTGATGCCCGTCAACGACCGCTACCCCCTGCCCGATGTGCTCGCGGCCTGCGAGCGCTTCTACGAGCGCAAGCGGCGGATGGTGTTCGTCGAGTACGTGATGCTCGGCGGGATCAACGATTCCGTGGGCGCGGCGCGCGAGCTCGCGGCGATCCTCGACCCGAAGATCTACAAGGTCAACCTGATCCCCTACAACCCGACCGATGTCGGCATGCAGGGCTCGACCGTGAAGGCGATCGAGGCGTTCCGCGCCGAGCTCGAGCGGCAGGGACTGAGCGCCACCGTGCGGCTCACACGCGGCCGCGACATCGCCGCCGCGTGTGGCCAGCTGGCCGCGGGTGCGCTGAGCGACGAGGCAGCGGTGGCGGTCGGGGCGGGCAGCTAGGCGCTGCGGGCCTCACCCGCCCGTAGCAGCCGCTCGCGCAGCTCCTCCTCGAGCTCCGGCGAGGGGTCGAAGGCGCTCACCGGCGGCAGCTCGCTCAGCTCGCGCAGGCCGAACAGCCGCATGAACAGGTCGGTGGTGCGGTAGAGCACGGCGCCGAACTGCGAGCGCCCTGACTCCTCGATGAGGCCGCGCTCGAGCAGCGTGGCGGCCGCGGACTCGGCATTGACGCCGCGGATCCGCGCGATCTCGGGACGCGAGACCGGCTGCAGGTAGGCGATGATCGCCAGCGTCTCGGCCTGCGCCGGCGTCAAAGCCGGCGTGCGCGGACGCGCGAACAGGCGGCGCGCGGCGTCCTCCGCCTCCGGATGCGAGCTCAGCGACCAGCCGCCCGCCAGTTCCCGGAGCACCAGACCGCGGCCGTCGGACTCGAGCTGCTGTTGCAGCGCCTGCAGGGCCTCCACAACCGCCTCGGGCTCGGCCTCGGCGGCATCCGCCAGCGCGTCGGCGGGCACCGGGTCGGAAGCGAGGAACAGCAGCGCCTCGAGCGCGGCTCCGAGCCCCAGGCACATACGACCCGCACCGCACTCATACGACCCGCTCCGCACTCATACGACCCGCTCCGCACTCATACGACCCGCACCGCACTCATACGACCCGCTCCGCCACCCAGACCTCCGCCTCCACCTGGATCTCGCCGAACGGCTCGTCCTGCTCCCACGTCAGCTCGCCCTGCTTGTACAGCTCGAGCAGCGCGAACAGGGTCACGGCGACGGTCACGCGATCGGCCCCAGCGACCGCATCGTCGAAGTTGAAGCGGCCGCGCCGCAGCAGCTTGCGCAGCGCCGCGAGGCGCTCGGCGACCGTGACCTTGGGCATCGGGATGTGCCGGACGTCGACCTCGGGCGGCAGCACCAGCAGCTCTCCCATCGCCTGCGCCAAGCGGCTCGGGTCATAGACCGCGGTGGCCTCGGGCAGAGCCGCCCTGCGCAGGCCCGGGGGCAGCGGCGCCGAGCGGAAGCGGTGGCCTGCCTGGTCGCGCAACAGCTCCGCGAGGTATCCCGCGGCCGCGCGGTAGCGGTGGGCGTCGAGCAGGCGCGCGAGCAGCTCCGTAGCCGCCTGACCGGGATCGAGCTCGATCTCCTCGATCTCCTCACCCGGCAGCATCAGCCGCGACTTGAGCTCGAGCAGCGAGGTGATCAGCACCAGGAACTCGGTCGCGGCCTCGAGGTCGAGCTCGCCGCGGGACTCGAGGTGGTCGATGTAGGAGATCACGACGTCGGCGAGATCGACCTCGAGCAGGTCCACCTCCTCGCGCAGGATCAGCGTCAGCAGCAGGTCGAAGGGACCGGCGAAGACCTCGAGGTCGAGCTCGAGGTCGACCAGCCGCAGGGAGGGTCGGCGGGTGGGGACGAGACTCACTCGCGCCGAGGCTACCGGGGGACCCGGACCGGTCCCACGCCCATCGCCTCGCGCACGTCCTGCATCGTGTCGGCGGCGATCTCCCGGGCCCGCTCGGCGCCGTCGCGAAGGGTCTCCTCGAGCCGTCCCTCGTCCTCACGCAGCGCGGTGTAGCGCTCACGAACCGGAGCCAGGTAGGCGGCCACGGCCTCGCCCACGGCGGCCTTCAGGTCCCCGTAGCCGCGAGCGTCGGCGAACGCGCTCTCGGCCTGCGGGATCGTGATGCCCTGCACCGCCGCGTAGGTCTCCAGCAGGTTCGAGACCCCGGGCTTGTGCGCGCGGTCATGGGTGATCTCGCGACCCGAGTCCGTCACCGCGGACTTGAACTTCTTGACGATCAGGTCCGGCTCGTCGAGCACGTAGACGGTCCCCTGCGCGCTGGACCCGGTGGTCGACATCTTCTTCTCAGGGCTCTGGAGGTCCATGATGCGCGCGCCGACCTCGGGGTAGCGTCCCTCGGGAGCGACCAGGATCTCGCCGAAGCGCGAGTTGAAGCGCTCGGCGACGTCGCGCATCAACTCGATGTGCTGGCGCTGGTCCTCGCCGACCGGAACTACGTTCGCGCGGTAGACCAGCACGTCGGCGGCCTGCAGCACGGGGTAGGTGAACAGGCCTGCGGACACCAGTTCCCGCTGCTGAGAGGACTTGTCCTTGAACTGGGTCATGCGCTGGAGCTCGCCGTAGGCGGTGACGCTCATCAGCAGCCAGGTCAGCTCCGTGTGCTCGCGCACGTCGCTCTGGCGGAAGATGATCGCGCGCGCTGGATCGAGCCCGGCCGCGAGCATCGTCGCCACCAGGTCGTAGACCCCGGAGCGCAGCGTCGCGGGCTCGTACGGGACGGTCGTGGCGTGCAGGTCGACGGTGCAGTAGATGCCCTCGCCGCGATCCTGCCACTCGATATAGGGCCTGAGCGCGCCGATGTAGTTGCCCAGGTGCTTACGGCCGGTGGGCTGTATCCCGGAAAAGATGCGCATCGGGCTCGGAGGCTAGCGAGCCATCGCGGCTGTCGCTGCGCGAGAGCTTCCACGCCACGATCACGCCCCCAAGCGCTCCGAAGAAGTGCGCCTCCCACGAGATCCCGCTGCGCGGCACCAGGCTCGAGATCAACGCCGCGCCCCAGACGACACCGACGATCATCCCCACGGCCAGCTCCCAGATCTTGCGGTCGAAGAAGCCGCGGGCCAGCAGATAGGCCGCGTAGCCGAAGACGATGCCGCTGGCGCCGATCGTGACCGTGCCCGAGGCCGAGAACAGCCAGGTCCCGAGCCCGCCGATCACGATGATGAAGGCGGTGATCATCAGCAGCCGCCGGGCCCCGTGCAGCGCGATCAGCGCGCCGAGGAAGACGAGCGGCACGGTGTTGTCGAGCAGGTGCTGGAAGCTCGCGTGGATGAACGGCGAGGTCAGGATCCCCCAGAACCGCGCGATGTTGCGCGCATAGATGCCGTCGCCGTCGAGGTTGTTGGAGTCGAGCGAGTTGATCGCCTCGACCAGCCACATCAACCCCACGATGCAGAACAGCAACGCGAGCCCCTCGCGCGGCTTCTGCGTGCGCGCCATCAACTCCGCGTTCCTGCCCCCCGAACTCGCGCGTTCAGGCTCCTCGACCGTCATCCCAAAAGGATGGCAGCCCGCGCGACGCACAGCGCGACGGCGATGCGATCGGCGAGCGATGCGACGTCCAGGAATGACGACATCAGGTCCGTTTCGAGCATCCGTCGATCTCCGCCGACCCAGGCCGTATCCTTCAGACCGTGGAAGATCCTCAGCTGCATGAACTGACTGAAGCTCTAGGCGATCGCTACGACGTCGAGGAACACCCCGACGGCAGCTTCGTCCTGCGGCCCAAGCTCACCGCAGCCGCTGCGCGCGCCCGTTTGGGTGGCCGCGACGCGACTCAGGAAGAGTTCGAGGCGGCCTTCGGAGATCTTCCCACGGGTCGTTACTAGAGCATCGTATGCCACACCCTCGTGTCTGGCCAGTGCGCTTCGACGAGCCGCTCTGGGCTGCAGACCTCGCGTCAGCAACACCCACGGCCCGCCGTCACGGCGCTGCGTGGCGACGCCGAATCGAGGTCATCTCCGGCCTCCCCCATTCCGCGCTCCTCGCCTGCCGCGCTGAGGATGACGGAGGCTTGGATCTACCCCGCTGTGTCAAGACACGCGTACCGGACGCCACGACCGCTGACCTTCGCCGCTCGCCGTGGGGAGCGGTCCTTGAAATCCGCTTCACCGACAGTGAGCGACCATACCTCTGGGTCGTGGCCTTCGGACTGCGGCATCCCGAGACCGTCGGCAGCGCCAGACCCAGCGTCTACCAGCTCGCCCACGAGCGCCTGTAGAACCGATGCCTTCAGGTT
>WQWK01000187.1 GCA_009785395.1 Conexibacteraceae bacterium | reverse complement strand
TGCGCCGAGCGCGCCCTGCGCCACCCGGAGGCGCTGCTGTCGACGATGACGCACGATGCCAAGCGCTCGACCGACGCCCGCGCCCGGATCGCCGCGCTGACCGAGATCCCCGGCCCATGGGCGGCCGCGGTGCGCCGCTGGCTCGAGTTGACGGAGCCGTTCTGCACGCCGGTCGACGGGCGCCTCGCGCCCGATCCCGTGGAGCGCTACTTCATCTTCCAGACGCTCGTCGGCGTCTGGCCGATTTCGCCCGAGCGCCTCGACGAATACCTGGAGAAGGCCCTGCGTGAGGCCAAGCGGAATTCGAACTGGATTTCGCCGAGCGGCGAGTGGGAGCACGCTGTGAAGCGCTACGCCCGCGCGGTCGTGGGCGACGAGCGCTTCCGCGCCGAGTTCGAGCTGCTCGCCGCGGACGTCGCTCGCCGGGGAGCGCGCTCGACTCTCGGCCAGCTGGTCTTGAAACTCACCGCCCCCGGGGTTCCCGACACCTACCAGGGCGACGAGCTCGAGCTGGTCGCGCTGGTCGACCCCGACAACCGCCGCCCCGTCGACTGGGTTTTGCGCCGAGAGCGGCTGGATCACCTGCTCGGCGGCGGCCGCCCGGGCGCCACGCTCACCGATCAGAAGCTCTGGACAACGGCCCGCCTGCTGGCGCTGCGGGCCCGACGTCCCCGTGCCTTCACGGCTTCCGGCACCTACGAGCCGCTCGACGCCGGCCCCGGCGCCTGCGCGTTCCTGCGCGGCGGCGAGGTCCTGACCGTCGTCACGCTCCCGCGCGCAGCACTCATCGAGGAGCGGTACGTCAGCGGCCTGCCGGGCGGGCGCTGGCGGGAGATCCTCACCGGTGACGAGCGCTCCTTCGACGCGCGCCTGCCCGTCGCGCGTCTGGTCGGCCCCGAGACCGGCGTCGCCGTCTACGAGCGGCTCTGACAGACCCACCCGATCCGCTCCGATCCGCCCTGGTTCGCTCCGATCCGCCCTGGTCCGCTCCGATCCCCCCTGGTCCGCTCCGCCGGGCAGGTCGCCTCGATCCGGGTATGCGGTACCCCTAACTGGGGGTTCACATGTGTGTCGGAACTGTGCCGTGGTGTCACGGAACTGTGCAAAACCGTTGTGCCGGGTTGACGTTGACACAGAGTCGTTACACGGCGTCACATTTCTGCAAGACATGTGGAGGCGTGTTTGGAGGGGGTGGTGCCCCGGAGCCTCCGTGGCTGGGAGGGGTTCGCTGTCTGCGGGCTGAGTGCGGGCGGCTCAGATTCGCTCGAGCACGTCGAACGACCAGACCTCACTGGCCGTGCCGACCGGTCCGCTCGAGCGATGCTGCGAGTGGCCGGCGCTGAAGTCGGCGCTCTGCATCCAGGCTTGGAAGTCCTCCTCCGAGCGCCAGCGTGTCAGCACCAGACACTGGTCGCGGCCGTCGTTGGGGCGCAGCAGCTCGAACGACTCGAATCCCTCGGCCTGCTCGACCCGGCCGGCACGGTTCGCGAACCGCTGCGCGAACTCCTCGAACCGCTCCTGCGGCACGGTGATCGCGTTGATCTTGACGACGCTCATGGCAGCTCCAGTCAGTTGATGTCGCGTCTGGCGCAGATCACGATTCCCGCGGTCACGAGCAGCGCGGTCCATGCGACCAGGATGAGACCCCCCGCGCCGGGTGAGAGGAGATGGTCGGTCCGCAGGCCGACGAGCGCGTCCAGCGCTCGCGTCGGCGTGAACCGCCCCACGGACGGGACGAGGCCGAACAGGAGGCTGTCGACGACGAACCCCCAGGCCAGGAGCGTGATGACGCCGCCGACCTGGTTGCGGAGGATCGCTCCGAGGCCGGTGCCGATCGCTCCCCAGAGCGCCACTCCGAGGAGCCCCCCGAGCGTGAGCAGCAGGATGTCATGGGTGCTCAGCACGATCGTGATGCCGCGGGCGCTGAGGATCACGTACGTGACCGCCCAGCCGACCCCTTCGCCCACGATCCCGAAGCCGACCCCCGCGAGCGCGCCGGCGATCATCTTTGCGAGCAGCACTCGCGACCGGATCGGGTTGAAGAGAATCGTGGGGCGGATCGTTCCGTAGCGGTACTCGCTGGTCACGAGCAGCACCCCGGCGAGCGCCGAGAACACCCCCGCGAGGCTGCCGAGGCTGAACAGCTGACGCTGGTTCTTGACGCCCATCAGGCCGGTCGGATGGGTCAGGAGCCCGGTGAGGACGGCGAAGAGCAGGATCAGCGCGATCATGCCGAGCAGCAGCCCGATCGTGGTCCGGGTGGAGCGGACCTTCAGAAGCTCTGCCCTGATCTGCGCGATCACGCCGACGCCTCCGGGGTCAACGGCGCCTCCGAGGTCAGCTCGAGGAAGATCTCTTCGAGCGAGCCGCCGTCGTTGAACAGCTCATGTACCGGGATGCCGGCCGCGAACGCGAGTTCACCGATGCGGTCGCTCGATGCTCCCTGGACCAGCAGCGACTGCTCGTTGCCCGCGGTCACCGCAAGCTCCTGATCGCGCAGCGCGGCCGCGAGTCGCTCCGGATCGGCGCTGCGGACCCGTACCGCGCCGCCGGCACGTGCCGTCAGCTCGGCGAGCGACGAGTCCGACACCAGCCGCCCGCGGTTGACGATCACGACCCGGTCGACGGTCTGCGCCACCTCGGCGAGCACATGGCTCGAGACGAGCACCGTGCGGCCCTCTGACGCCAGCCTGCGCAGGAAGTCGCGCAACCAGCGGACGCCCTCCGGGTCGAGCCCATTGGCGGGCTCGTCGAGAACCAGCAGTTCCGGGTCGCCGAGCAGCGCCGCCGCCAGCCCCAGCCGCTGGCGCATCCCGAGTGAATAGCTCTTCACCCGCCGCCTTGCCGCAGCGCCGAGCTCCACCAGCGCCAGCACCTCGTCCGCGCGCGAGTCTGGAACCTCGACCGCGAGCGCCAGCATTCGCAGGTGATCCCGGCCCGACCGGCCGGGGTGAAAGTCGGTCGCCTCCAGCACTGCGCCGATCCGCAGCGCCGCCTCCGGCAGCTCGGCATAGGGCTTGCCGAACACGAGCGCGCGTCCCTCCGTCGGCGCGGCCAGGCCGAGGATCATCCGCAGTGTCGTCGTCTTGCCGGCCCCGTTGGGGCCGAGGAAGCCGGTGATCGTGCCCGCCTCCAGGGCGAACGACAGGTCGCTGACGGCAGCGACCTTGCCGAAGCGCTTTGTCAAGCTCTCGGCTACAACGACGCTGGTCACGGCTCCGTCCCGCGGTCGGCCCCCATGCGGGCATCGTATCCGGCTGTGACCCTGACGCGGCTAGGACTTCTGTTTCCTGCCGAATGTCCACACCAGCACGCCGACCCCGACGACGAGCAGCACCTTGCCCGCTACCGAGTCGATCGCGGTCCAGGCGTTCCCGGCGGCCAGGCCGACCAGCACGAAGCCGCAGGCCCAGATCGCGCAGCCGGCAGCGGTCAAAACGACAAATTCGCCGAGCGGCACACGCCGCACGCCGGCCGGCAATGAGACGAACGAGCGCGCGAGCGGCAGCAGCCGCGCGATGAACACGGCGCGGTTGCCATGGCGCTCGAGCAGGCCGTCCCAGTGCGAGACCACGTCGCGCGCTCCCGGCACGCGCTCTACCACGCCCGAGGCGCCGACGCCATATGCGAGCATCGAGCCGACGAGGTTGCCGAGCGTGCCGGCGAGCACGGCCGCGGGGAACGAGAGCCAGCCCTGGTGCACCGCGAACCCGGCGAACAGCAGCGTCAGCTCGCTCGGCACCGGGATGCAGGCGCTCTCCGGGATCATGAGCAGGAACACTCCCAGGGCGCCGAGTTGTCTGACGAGCTCGGTCATTGAGTCCCCAAGGATAGTTAACCCGACTTATCTATTTGGCCATGCCTGCTCCGCGCCGACCCAAACACGACCCCGGCCCGCCCGCCGCCTCCGCGTTGCTGGCCGCCGCCCCATTGGTCGCCCGCTGGATGGAGCGTCTGCTCGCCCAGGTCGAGCCGCCGCTCACGCTTGTTCAGTACGACGCGCTGCGGGCGATCGCCGACGCACCGCTGACAGCCGCCGAGCTGGCACTGCGGACGGGCGTCTCCGGCCCCGCCGTCTCGCAGCTGCTGGCGACGCTGGTGGCCGCGCGGTGGGTGGAGCGGCATCCGCTCGAGACCGATAGACGCCGCCAGGAGTTGTCACTGACCAGCTCCGGCGAGGAACTGGTCGCAAGCATCGAGCGGGCGATGACAGCGCGCCTGTCCGACCTGATCGGCCAGGCGCCGGCGCCCGAGCTCGACGCGCTCACCCGTGCGCTGCCGTTCGTCCGGGCCGCGCTCGCGGGCACGCCGCTGCCGCGCCGGCCGCATCCACCCGGCCCACCCGGCAAGCCAGCCAAGCCCGGCAAGCCAGGCCCACCCGTCAAGCGCGGTAAACACGGCAAGCATGGCCCGCCAGATTCGCCGAGGCGGCCACTTCGTTAACCTGAATCGCTCACCCCATTCCGGGCACCCGCGCGCACGCGATCAGGAGGGCCGTGCATCCATGAGCGCCACCGAGGAACCTGTAAGCACAGCTGCGTCCGCCCCTGACGCAGCATCAGAAGCGGCTGCAGCCGCCGACGAGACCCACATCAGCCGTGAGCTGCTGATGGTCGCGAGCGTGGTCGTGCTCGGCGCGGTCATGACGATCATCGACACGACCGTCGTGAACGTCGCGATCAACACGCTGGCCGCGCGTTTCCACACGACGCTGCCGACGATCCAGTGGGTCGCGACCGGATACACGCTCGCGCTGGCCACCGTGATCCCGCTGACGGGCTGGATCGCCGACCGCTTCGGGACCAAGCGCCTCTACATGTTCTCGATCGCGATGTTCGTGCTCGGATCCTGCCTCTC
>WQWK01000186.1 GCA_009785395.1 Conexibacteraceae bacterium | reverse complement strand
CGCCAGTGAGCGCAGGTCGCGGCGAGCGCCTGCGGCCCTGACCTCGATCTCCGACGCCTCCACGGCCGCCCGGGTGACAGGCGCCTCGAACCCGCACGCGAGCCCGCGGTCGACCATCAGCGCCTCGATCACGTCGCGCGCGACATCGGGCTTGCCGATCCGCCGGTGCACACGGGCGCGCGCGCCCCTGCCGCCGCGGCCGGACACACCCGGCGTGACGGCAACCAGGTCACCGACGTCGTAGCGCGAGTCACGGCTGATCGCCAGCCGCGGTCCGGGTCCGAAGAACGGCTCCGCGACCAGGAACTTGCCGCGGCGCTCGATCAGCGCCGCATGCGGTTTGAGCGCGGGCGCCGCCTTCGGCGGCGCCGCCCTGCGCGGGCTCATTTGATCTCAGCCGCGACGGTTCGCTCGGCCACCCTCAGCGCATGCGTCCCGGGGTCGTCGGGGTTGTCCGCCACGTGGATGTTGGGCGTGATGCCGCCGCCCTCCCTGACACCGCCGCCGCCGAGGTTGTGCCCGTTCGGCGTGAAGTATTCGCCGACCGTGAGGTCCAGCGCGCCGCCCCCCGGCAACGGCAGCAACTGCTGGAAGACGCCCTTGCCGTAGGTGTGTGTGCCGATCACCAGCGCGCGGTCGTGATCCTTGAGCGCACCGGTCACGATCTCCGCCGAGGAGGCCGTGCCGCGATCGACGAGCACGACCATCGGGATCCGCGGCGCGATCGCGTCGCCCAGTGCCGTGTAGACGGTCGTCGGCTGACTGCGTCCGCGCGTGGTCACGATCACGCCGTTCTTGATGAACAGGCTCGCGACGCCGACCGCCTGTTCCAGCAGGCCTCCGGGGTTGTCGCGCAGATCAAGGATCAGCCCCTGGGCATGGTCCTTCTGCATCGCCTGCACCTGCCGGCGTAGCTGGCCAGCCGAACCCTCGGTGAACTGCGCGAACTGCAGGTATCCGATCGCCTTGCCCCTGTAGTGCAGCAGCTTCGAGGAGGCGACCTGAATCGTCACCCTGGCGCGCTTGAGCGTCACCGTGTGCTTCTTGCCGTCGCGCGAGATCGTCAGCTGCACCGAGGTCCCGGCCGCGCCACGGATCAGCTTCGAGCCCTCGTCGACGGTCTTGCCGGCCAGCGACGTGGACCCGACCGCCGTGATGATGTCGCCGCGCCGGAGCCCGCCCTTGGCGGCCGGTGAGTCGCTGTAGACCTCCTCGATCTCGATCCCGCCGCCCACCGGCTCGACCGCAACCTGCACGCCGATCCCCTCCACCTGCGGGTTGGTCTGGAACTGGAAGCTCTTGTACAGCTCCGGCGGGAAGAAGTGCGAGTAGGGATCGTCGAGGCTGTTGACAGCGCCCTCGAGCCCGGCGTTCACGAGCTTGTCGGGGTTGACGCGCCGGTAGTAGTACTTCTCGATCAACGCCCCCACCGTCCCCACCAGCTTCTGGTTCGCGGTCTGCGCGACGAACGCGCTGCGCACCGGCCCCGGCAGCCAGCTCGGGTGCCCGCCGAACCAGACGCCGATCGCCAGCAGGACCACGGCGGCGAGAGCCGCCAGCCACCCACGCCAGGGTGATTTGGACCGCTGGGCGAACACAGTTCAGCAATTTAGTCGGTGGCCAAGCAAGGCCACCGACCGTTACACCCGCAGGAACCGTCGCAGGGAGATCCCGGACCCCACCGCCGAGACGGCGATGCCGGCGCCGACCAGGATCATGATCAGCGGCACGAACGGGATCGTCCGCGGCGCCTCGATCAGATTCCAGTTGCTGGCGAGCGGGTCGAGCAGCGCGAGCTTCGTGATGCCGAGCACTGTGATCGCGAGCAGCGCCGCGGATGCTCCGACGATGATGCCCTCGATCACGAACGGCCAGCGGATGAACCAGTCGGTCGCCCCGACGAGCTTCATCACCTCGATCTCGCGGCGGCGGGCGTACAGCGAGAGACGGATCGTGTTGCCGATCAGGACGATCGACGCGGTGATCAGCAGCGCCGCCAGCAGGGCCGCGGTGATCGTCACGAAGCGGGTCACGGTCAGGAGCTTGGAGGTGTCCTGCGTGTGGTTCGAGACGTTGTGGATCGACGCGTCGACCATGTGCCCGGTGCCGCCGGCGCCGTGGCCGTCGATCTCGCCACGCACGACGAGCGCGTCGGACGGATTGGTCGGATACACGTGGAAGGTGTCAGGCAGCGGGTTGCCGGTGATCAGCTCGTAGGCCAGCGGGTTCTGCTTCTTGGCCTGCACGAGCGCCTGGGCCTTGGACTCGAAGACGACCCTGCGCACATCCTTGAGCGCGCGGAGCTCGGTGAGGACGCGCGTGTCGTCGGCCGCCGTCGCACTCGTGTTCAGATAGGCATCGACCATCACCTGGCCGCGGACGCCGTTGGCGGCGCCACGGGTCGCCTGGACGATCGGGATGAAGACGCCGACGACGATCAGCGTGACCGTGACGGTCGCGAGCGCCGCGAAGCTGGGGGCGGCGTTGCGGCGCATGGCGCGCAGCGACTCGCGCAGGAAGAAACCGAGGCTGTGCTTCATGTCCTAGAGGAGGTCGATCTCGGGGATCTCGTCGGTGCTGCGCATGCGGTGCGCGAACTCGCGCGTCGACTCGTCGCGCTGGTACAGGCCGGTGGCCTCGTCACGCACGACCCGGCCCCGCGAGAGCTCGAGCACGCGCCGGCGCATCTTGTCGACCATCGCGTGGTCATGTGTGGCCACGAGCACGGTCGTGCCGGTGCGATTGATCCGGTAGAGCAGCCGCATGATGTCGATGCTGGTCTCGGGATCGAGGTTGCCCGTGGGCTCGTCCGCCAGCAGCAGTGGCGGGTGGTTGACGAACGCGCGCGCGATCGAGACGCGCTGCTGCTCGCCGCCGGAGAGCTGATCGGGGTAGTTGTGGAGCTTCGTCGAGAGACCGGTCAGGCGCAGGATGTCCGGTACCTTCGCGCGGATCTCCTTGCGCGAGTGGCCGGTCACCTGGAGCGCGTAGGCGACGTTGTCGTACACGGTCCGGCTCGGCAGCAGCTTGAAGTCCTGGAAGACGACGCCGATGTTGCGCCGGTAGAACGGAACCTGCCTGCGCGTGATCGACTTGAGGTCGCGGCCGGCGACGTGGATCTCGCCCTCGGTTGGCTCGATCTCCTTGATCAGCAGGCGCATCACCGTCGACTTGCCGGAGCCGGTCGAGCCGATCAGGAAGACGAAGTCCTCACGGTCGATCGCGAACGTCGCCTGGTCGAGACCGAATGCGCCGGTGCCGTATTTCTTGGAGACGCCACGGAACTCGATGACGGAGCCACCGGCGGGCGTTTCGAGGGCGCGCTTGGACGCCTGGGACTGTCGGGAAAGCATATGTGCGGCTTGTGGCCGGGCGGTCTGTCGCCGGCTGCGTGTTCTGGAGTCAGAGTCAGTGTGCGCCATAAGGTCGGCTCAGGGTAGCGAGCGGCACCGGTGCGCCTCCAGATGCAGCCATGCATGCAAGCAGATTTGCAGGTCGTTTTGCTAAAGGCCCGGTTTATGGAAGCGTCCCGTCCGGTTGACGCACGCGGACCGCTAACTTCTCCGTATGGCCACGATCACAAGCTCCGTCCTCGGCAACGGCCTCCCTCTGCATCGCATCGCGGTCGAGGGAACGCGTGCGCTGACGCTCCTGGTCGCGTTCGACGCCGGCGCCCGCACCGAGCGCCCCGAGGAGAACGGCATGGCGCACTTCCTCGAGCACCTCGTGTTCAAGGGCGGCGAGAAGTACAGGACCTACCGGGACGTGAACGAGGCCGCCGAGCGCAACGGCGCCGTGCTCAACGCTTACACGAGCCACGACCTCGTCGCCTTCCACATCACTGCGCGCTCGACCAAGGGGATGGAGGCCGCCGACCTGCTGACGGACTTCGTCGGCCGCCCGTCGCTCGATCCGGTTGAGCTCGACAAGGAGCGGGGCGTCGTCGTGCAGGAGATTGCGCGGTACAACGATCAGCCCTCAGCCGTGGCCGAGCACCTGATCGACGAGGCCGTGTTCGGCGACCATCCGCTGGGCCGCCCGGTGCTCGGGCCCGCCGAGCACCTCGCCGAGACGTTCACCCGTGACGGCATCATCGCCTTCCGCCACCGGCAGTGGGCGCCCGCCCGCGGCGTCGCCCTGGTTGTCGGCAACCTCGAAGCGGTCGGTCCAGGCTCCGGCGTCGATGAGCTGTTCGAGCGGTTCGAAGCCTTGGACGCGCCGAAGGCGTACGAGCCCGCCCCTGACCACACTCCACGCGTGCTCGTCACCGAGCGCGACTCCAACCAGTCGCACCTGCGGATGTCCTACCGCCCGTCGATCGACGTGACCGATCCGGCCCAGCGGGCGGCGCTGACGATCTACTCGACGCTGCTCGGCGGCTCCATGGGTTCGCGCCTGTTCGACGAGATCCGCGAGCAGCGCGGGCTCTGCTACTCGGTCAGCTCCTACCCGCACGCCTACGCGGATGTACCGGTGCTGCAGCTGAGCTCCGGACTCGAAAGCGGCAAGTGCGTGGAGGCGTTCACGAGGATGGCGGAGATCGTTGGCGAACTCCGCACGGATGGCCCGACTGAGGCAGAGGTGGAGCGCGCCCGCGCCTTCGCCGCCGGCGCCCGCGCGATCGCCTTCGAGAACACGGGCGCGATCGCGCGTACCGCCGCCGCACAGGCGATCGTCTTTGAGCAGGATGTTGATCCGGATGCTTCGATCGCGGCTCTCGATGCGGTCACCTTTGACGAGGTTCGCGACGTCGCTGCCGGAATCTCGACCGACTTCTCGGTCGCCTGTGTCGGGCCCCACACGGTCGATGAGTTCCAGACTGCTGCCGCGTAGGGCGATGTTGATCGCCGCCGCCTGCGTGGCGG
>WQWK01000185.1 GCA_009785395.1 Conexibacteraceae bacterium | reverse complement strand
GGCTAGCACCGTCTGCTTGATCCCGTCGAAGACATCTCCCGGAACGCCTTTCGGATTGTCCTCGGTCTGCAGCAGGAACGGCGGGATCACGCCGAACAAAGCCGCCTTGCCGACACCAGCGGACCCGTGGGTCCCCAGATAGCGCGTGACCTCGCCGGTACCCATCGAAAAACCGGCGAGCACGACGTCCTGATCGAGCGCGAGGTGGTCAAGCAGCGCCTTCAGGTCAGCGGTGAAGGTGTCGTAGTCATAGCCCGTCGTGGGCTGGCTGGAGCGGCCGAAGCCGCGCCGGTCATAGCTGATGCAGCGGTAGCCGCTCTCGAGCAGCACCCGCTCCTGGCGCTCCCAAGAGTTCCCGTCAAGCGGATAGCCGTGGATCAGGACGATCGGCTTCCCCGAGCCACGGTCGTTGTAGTGGATCTCAATGTCGGCACTGTTCTCGACTCCTACCTTGACGAACGGCATGAGGCTCCCTTCGGGTTATCGACTTACTTTGGGCTCGACGAACTCTCGCACGAGTCGGCGGCCAACTGTCAGAGGTCGAGCGTCAGCTCGGAGCTTGGCCGCGTGCTGCACACGAGAACGCGGCCGGCGGGCGGGGGCTCGAGCGGTTCGATGTGGTAGGCGACCTCGCCGGACAGGAGGCCGCTCTCGCAGTTGTGGCAGGTCCCGTTGCGGCAGCCGAAGCCGACTGGCACGTCGCAGGCTTCGGCCAGGTCGAGGAGGCTTGGATAACGGTCGTTCCAGGGCACGGTGAGGTCGCTGCGCGAGAAGGTGATGATCGGGCCGTTGCCGGGTGGGCCGTCGGGAGCATGGGGTGCGCGGTGGCCGGCGTTCACGATGCCGGATCTGGGGGCGGCGATGGCGCCGAAGACCTCGGTGGCGATCCGTTCCGGCGGGACGCCGTGGGCGGCCAGCGCGGCGCCGATTGCGCGCATGAAGTCGTCGGGTCCGCACAGGTAGTAGTCCGCGTCCGCCGGTACACCTGCCTGCTTCAGCGCCGCAAGGTCGAGCCGCCCTGAGAGGTCATGGTCAGCGCCGGGCGCACCCGGGCTGCCCGGTCTGCTGTACGCGACGAGACGGTGGCTGTCGGGGAGCTCAGCGAGCAGCTCATCGACCTCCCCTCCGAAGGCATGCTCGTCACGGTTGCGTGCGGCGTGGACCCACCAGATCGTCCGCGTGCTGCGCTCGCGGGCCAACGCGTGCAGCATCGCGAGGACCGGGGTGGCGCCGACTCCGGCACTGAGCAGCACGATTGGACGCCTGCCGTTGCGCAGTACGAAGTTCCCACGGGGGGCCGCGACCTCCAAGCGGTCGCCATGGCTGATGCGTTCGTGCAGGTAGGCACTGGCGGTGCCTTCGCGCTTGACGCTGATTCGGTAGCCGCGCTCGTCGGCGACGTCGGATAGGGAGTAGCTGCGCGTCAGCGGCGGCTTATCGGCCTGCGGTCGGACGCGCACGGTGAGGTACTGCCCGGGCTCAGCTGGCGGGGTGGCTCCGGCGTCCTCGGGCGGTGCGAGCAGGAACGAGCTGACGGCCGAACTCTCACGACGGACCGTGACGACGCGCAGTGGCTGAAAGCCCGGCCACGCGGGTGCCGTCGGCGTGGCGGCCTCGGCCTTGGCGAGGAGCTCGCGGAAGCTTCCCTTCCAGCCCTCGCTGAGCGCTGGTATGCGCAGCGCGCGTTCGAGCAGGGGGCGCGACTTGTTTGGGAGATACAGGAGCGCGTCGATCTCGGCGACCGTCAGCTGTTCGGGCCCGTCGGCGACCTTCTCGATGTCGTCGCCGGCCTGGACGGGTCCCTCCTCCAGGACGCGGAGGTAGAAGCCTGGCCGGTGGTGCGCCACCAGCAGCGTCGGCATCGCAGGGTTGTCCATGCGGATGCCGACGCGGTAGCAGGTGACCCGCGGCTGGGTGACCTCGAACAACGCCTCGCCGATCCGGTAGCGGTCACCGATGCACACCTCGCTGTCTGCGAGACCCTCGACGGTGAAGTTCTCGCCGAACTGGCCGTAGGTGAGATCGTCGCGCCCGAGCTCGCGCTGCCAGTAGCGGTAGGAGTCGTTCTGGTACACGAACACGGCGCGATGCTCACCGCCGTGCGCGAGCCGGTCTGCCTGGTCGTCGCCATCGATGTTGAGTCGCCGGACCATCACCGGCCCGGCTACCGGTTCCTTCCAGATCGCCGTCCTGACGGTCCTGCCCTGCCACTCGACCTCGCGGGGAACGCCGACGTTCACCGACAGCAGACGTCCATCATTCACGGTCAACGCCCGTCCGATTGAGCGTCGGGCGCCCGGCTGCCGGCGGTAACCGCGGTTGGCGAGCTGTCCGCATGCCGACGCCGAATTGCCTGATGATCGCGGTTCATGGTGTCCTCCTCTCGGGTCTCGGCGTCTCGAGGGTGGCGCCGTCTGTGAGATGAGTGACTCGCACCGTTTGCTTCTTACCGGCTACTGCGGATCGGCGTCGGCGAACTGACGGGCCGCCGCCAGCAGCCCGTCGTGATCGGCGCGGCAGCCGGGACACACGCGCAGGTGGAGCGCGGTTCCGGGGAAGTGCTCGCCCGGATCCTCGCCACGCAGCTCCAGGTCGACGTACTGATCCATGATGGGAACGCCGGCATCGCAGCCCGCGTCGCCCTCCTGAGCGCGCAGCAGCTCGTCCAAGGCGTGAAGGTTGTTGGTCACGGTCGCGGCTCCTCATCGTTGAGCGCGTGGCCCGCGGCGGCCAGACTCCCGCGCAGCTTGCGGCGGGCGTCGAACAGGTTCTTGTAGATCGCGTTGCGGTTGGAGCCCAGCTCGAGCGCGAGCACGTCGATCGGCACGTCGTTCAGGGCGATCGCCACGAATACCTCGCGCTGACGCGAGGTCAGATCCGTCTCGATCGCCCCCTTGAGGACGGTCAGCTGCTCGCGACGCTCGGCCTGCTCGCTCGGACCGGACAACAGGGTGTCGGTCAGCTCTCCCAGCTCGAGGTCCTGGCGGCTGGGTGGGTGTCCCTGCCACGCGTGCCGCGCGAGCTTGCTCGAGACCTCGAAGATCGCGAACTTGTAGGCCCAGGTCGTGAACCGGCTGAGGCCCTTGAAGTCGTCGATCTTCGCGACGATGTTCACAAGGGCGTCGTTCGCACACTGCTCTGCGACGTCGTCGAGCTCTGGGCCGGCGAGGCCGGGGAGGAATGAGCGGCGACGGTTGAGCTCGTGCCGCGCGGCGCGCCGCAGGAGGTCGTGGAGCGTTGCGACCGCCTGCTGGTGGCGGGGGTGGTCGCGATGCAGCTGCTCGACCCATCGCCGTGAGACCGGGTCACCCGGCCCCAGTCGTCGCACAGCCGTATCCGCCGGCGGGCGTTCGACGCTCACCCGCTGATCGTAGACGCGTTCGCTGCGTCCCGCCGAGTGCTCGCGGTAAGACTGAGGTGCGCAGCGCCACGAACTCTCTGACGATCCCCCATCGCAAGAGAACTGGAGCACAACATGGGTCTCTCATGGCAGCAAGGGCCACTCGGCCGTAACCCCAACGGACAATTCCTGGTGCCAGGCATGCCCGACCGTGTGCTGTACGCAGAGCCGCTGCGACGCCGCCTGCGCGCCGAGCTCGGCGGCGAGACCGTCGTTCAGAGCGACGACGCGATCCTGCTGTTTGAGCCCGGCCGCTATCCGGTCGCTTACTTCCCGGTCGACGAGTTCGCCGACGGAGCGCTCCGGCCGATCGAGCACCGCAGCACTCACCCCGAACTCGGCGAGACCGCTTGGTACGAGGTGATGGGCGGGACGCGCAGCGCGGCGAAGGGCGCGTGGCAGCACGTCGCGCTGCCCGAACATGCTGCGCTCCTCGAAGGTAAGGTCGCGCTCGCATGGCGGGCCATGGATGGCTTCTACGAGGAGGACGACCGCATCCTCGGTCACGCCGCCGACCCCTACCACCGCATCGACGTCCGGCGCACCTCACGCCACATCGTCGTGCGCGCCGGCGACCGCATCGTCGCCGACAGCACCGGCCCGCTCGTGCTGTACGAGTCCGGCTTCGCGCCGCGTTGGTATGTGCCCCGAGACGACGTCGCCGCCGGCGCGCTCGCGCCGAACGAGCAGCAGACGTTCTGCCCGTACAAGGGAATCGCCTCCTATTACGACGTCGACGCGGTGCGGAATGCCGCGTGGTCCTACCGCGCACCCCTGGAAGACATGGCGACGATCGGCGACCTGGTCTCCTTCGAACCCGACCGGGTCGAGGTCACCCTCGACGGCGAGCGCCTCGTGCTCGAGCCGGGCCAGAACGTGACCTCACACGGAATCGATCGCAACTTGGACATCGGCGAGGCTGGCGCGCTGATAGCCGCCGTTCAAGGAGCTGCCTGAAGATCAGCTGGCGAGCGATCGAATTCGCAGCTTCAGTTCTCAGTGGAGGCGGTGGGCCGCGTGGTGGCGGTGCTGCTCGGCTGGCGCGGAGCCGTCGTGCAGGTGCTTGTTTGGGTCGGCCTCGAACGTGTGCAGGCAGTGGTTCGAGCAGAAGTAGTAGGTATCGCCGGCGAACTCGACGCTTACGGCTTTGGATCGGTCGACGGTCATCCCACAGACGGGATCGGCGGCGCCGCGTCTGGCCGTGAGCCAGAACAGGGTTGTGAAGATCAACAGGCCGAGAACGTTCAGCGCGAACTTGTAGTCGAGCCCGACGGAGCTGAAGATGTCGGCCCGGGTCGGCCGCGGCCCGGTCGGGATCAGGCCCAGGGCGCTGAAGGCGCCATAGACGATCAGCGCGGCGCTCACCATCGTCACGAACATCAGGGCGGTGATCCTGATCGTGAACCTGACGCCGTAGTACTTGCGGTAGATCGCGAGGATCGGGAGCACGATCAGGTCCGCGAACAGGAACGC
>WQWK01000184.1 GCA_009785395.1 Conexibacteraceae bacterium | reverse complement strand
GGCCCGACGCAGTTTGCCGCCGCCGAGGCACCGCCGACCCCGCCAACATTGACCAGCGGCCAGAACGAGGCGAGCATGGCCACTGCGCCGATCACCGCGGACGTCAGCAGCCTGCGCCGCAGCTGACGCGCGTTGGCATCCGAGTAGAGCACGCTGAGGAGCGCGCTCGCGATCATCCCCCCCAAGCAGAACTGCACAGCCGCCGTGGCCGGCAGCCAGCGAGTGCCGAAGACGTAGCGGATAGTCGGCGAGGCGAGCCCGATCAAGCAGCCTGCCGCGATCGCCGCCGTCGCCGCCATCGTCTGCATGACGACGCCGACGCTCTCCTCGTAGCGCCTTCCGTCGTCGCGGCGCATCCGCGCAAGCGTGGGAACGGCGACGCTGTGCACGGCGGCGAGCGCACCCACGGCGGGTGTCGCGAGGATCGTGCACCAGCCGAAGAAGCCGACGCCACGCGCGCCGAGCTGAGCCGCCACCAGGAGGTTCATCGCAGCCCCGGCGAAGCTCCCGGTCCAGATGCTCGCGCCGTACGGCAGGCCGTCCCGGAGCATCCGCAGGACCGGCCCGTGCAGGCTCGGGAGAATCAGCCGCCCGCTTGCGTGTACCGTCAGGCATGTCGCCACCACCGTGCCGACGATCTGGGCGATCACCATCGACCACAGGCCGACACCGGCGAGCAGAAGGATGATCTGGGTCCCGAACAGGCAGACTCCCTGGATGACCCCGATGACCCCGAGCCGGCCGAACTTGAGCTGGCGCTCGAGCAGAACGGTCGAGGGATAGGTCGGCACAGAGATCAGCAACGTCGCGGCCATCGCGGGGCCGATCCAGACCGCGCTGCCGCCGGCGCGCTGCACGAGCCCGAACTGCGTCCAGGCGAGTGAGATGGCGGCGGCGCTCACGAGCGCGACGGCCAGCGCGACCGCCAGCCCGATCCGCAGGTCGGAGTCCGAGACCTCCCGCCTGACGATCATCGAGTAGGTGATCCCCAGGTCACCGAGGGTGCGCGCGGCCGCGACCAGCGTCAGCGCCAGAGCGAACAGCCCGTACTCGTGCGGCTCCAGGATCCGCGCGACGGCGAGCGCGCTCACCGCCTGGATCGCCTGCCAGGCGGCGGTGCGAACCACGTAGGTGGCGGCGCCCCGGCTGGCGCGCCGCGCGATCTCCTGGTCCGCCAGAACCTCTGTCCGCTCGGTCATCTCATTGTCACCGGCGACACTTCAACATGTTCACAGCGAGGCTACGGGCCGGCGCGACATGTCATGTGACCGTTGTGTGTCGGTCTGCGTTGTGTGACGCCCGCGCGGTAAACCGCCGGCCGGGGCGGTTCACTGCAACGCCACATCCGCGGTCGGACCCGAATCTAGACTTGCGTCCCGTGCAAGCGCGTTCAGTCGTGGTGACGACCCTGTTCGAAGCGGGGCACTACGAGCTCGGCGCGATGACGCTCTGCAACTCGCTCATCCGCAGCGGGTACGCGGGCACTGTGTGGTGTGGCGTTCGGGGCCGGCCGCCGAACTGGGCGGGACCCGTGTCCGGCTGGGGCAGAACGATCGACGTTCAGGCTGTGGCGTTTGACCCGCCGCACCACCTGACGAACTGCAAGCCCGCCTTCATGCTCTCGATCGCGGAGCGTGTCCCCGAGGCGAGCGCTCTTGTCTATCTCGACCCGGACATCATCATCAAATGTCCGTGGGGCGAGATCGAGGATTGGTGCGTTCGGGGCATCGCCGCGATCGGCGACGAGAATTGGCTGACGCCGGCATCCAGCCCGGTGCGGGCCCGCTGGCGGCAGCTCAGAGAGATGCTCTCGGTGCCGCGGACGGCGGCCGAGACAGACGGATCGCTCGATATCTACTGCAACGCGGGCTTCGTCGGCGTCCCCCGCCGTGATCTCGCGTTCCTCGAGCTCTGGGGAGGGCTCATGGAGTCTGCGCTCGCACGAGAGATATATGACAACCCGCAGCTGCGCTCGTACCTCAGGACGCGGCACCTCGATCAGGAGCTCTTCAACCTGGCGCTCATGAGCTTCGCCGACAGATGCTCGCTGCGTGGCCCGGAGGCGATGGACTTCGCGCCCGGCGGCGCGATCCTGAGCCACGCCACGGGCTCCCCAAAACCCTGGAACAAGAACCTGGTCGGCCGGGCGCTGCTCGGGAAGGCTCCGTCCAAGGTCGACCGCGAGTTCCTGCGGTACTGCGGCGGCCCACTGCCGGTCCTCGATCGCTGGGCGCTGCGGCGGCGGCTGGCCGCGTACTACCTCGCCCGCGGCATCGGGTCGTTCTTCAGGCGCAGCGACTACTGACCGGCACTCGGCGGCGCCGAGTCGAGAACGCCAGCGCGCGGCCCCGCTGCGCGGCGGCGAAGCGGGCCGCCGCATCAGGACTGCGCCGGGCCAGGTCGCGCAACAACACCACCAGGCCGGGCGCGCCCGTGTTGCCGACCAGCGTTGACCACGCGATGAACACGGCGCGGCGACGCGGCGGCAGGTACTCGAAGATCTCGAGCGCCTCGTTGTATGCGGAATTAAGCACCGCGGCTTCGGTCGCGCTCACACGGTGATCACCCGCCGGACGCGGCGCAGGATGGTGCATGACGACGATCGAGGGGTCATAGATGACGCGCAGACCCCGCTTGCGGAGCGGCAGGCAGATCGACAGCTCCGCGTGCACCACGGCGCCCGGGCCGCGCAGCCGCTCGTCAAAGCCGTGCCCGGCCACCGCGGCGCGCCTGAAGCTCATGTTGACGCCCTTCAGCACGTCGACATCGCGCGCGGGCCCGGCGCCGATGTGGTGGTTACCGGTCATCCTGCCGAACCACTGGATCATGCCCACCTCGACGGGGCGGCGGCGTTCACCTGCCGTGCAGGATGACCGTGCCGTATCGGGTGGCCGTGCCGGCCCGAGGATCACATCTCGCCCCCCGACGGCGGCGACGCGCTCGTCCTGCGCGAAGGTGGTGACGATCCTCTCCAGCCAGTCGCGAGCGGGCACCGCGTCGTCATCGACGTAGGCCACCAGGGGTGTGACCGCAGCCTCCAGTCCGGCGTTGTATGCCGCCACGGAGCGCCCGGCGCCGGACTGAACCGCTCTCAGGCCCGGCTGGCGCCGGGCGCGCTCGGTGACGTAGCGCTCGCTCTCCGGGTCGTCCTGGACGACGACGATGATCTCGTCGGCCGGCAGCGTCTGCTGCTCGATGCCGTCCAGGCACGCCGTCAAGCGCTCGAGGCGCCTGAACGTCGCGACGATGACGGTTACTCCGGTCAGGGAAGCTCGGCGACCGGGTCAGGGCTCAGCGGGGGCGAGCCGCTGCGAGGCGAGCCGCTGGGCGCTCTGGCTCCGTTGCGCAGCGACGCGATGCACTCGATGAGCTGGGCGATGACGGTGTCGGGAGCGAACTGCTCCTCGGCGTTGGCGCGTGCCGCCATCCGCAGCAGCGCCTCGTCGCGCTCCATCGCCTCCAGGAGCGAGCGCACGGCCGCCTCGAAGCCGTCGGTGTCACCGCCTGCGTGCCGGCGCGCGTGCGGTCCCTCGACCACCTCGGCGTTGCCCACCTCGGCCGAGAGCACCACCGGCAGCCCGCAGGCGAGCGCCTCGGCGGTCGCGATCGAGCCCGGCTCATACCGGCTCGGCACCAGCAGCATGGCCGCCGAGCGCATCAGCGCCGGGAGCTCATCGCTGGGCAGCGCACCGACATACTCGGCGATGCGCGGATTGAGCCGCGGCAGGTGACCTCGGTAATCGGACCACTGCGTGGGACCGCCGATCACCAGCAACCGGACCGAGCCGGCCAGGTCGTCGAGGCGGTGGCTGAGTGCGATCACCTCCTCGAGGCCCTTGCGGGTCGAGATCCGGGAGATGAACAGGAGCGTCCGCTTCGCGGATGGCGCAATCGGCCCGTCTGGCGTGAAGCGCGTCAGGTCGATCGGCGTCCGGACCACGTCGAGGTTCTCAGCCGAGACCGCGTAATCCTCGTGAAGGTGCGCGTTGAAGCGCTCGCTCAGGCCGAGCACCAGGTCGGCACGCGCCAGCTCCTTCGGCTGCAGGCGGCTCCTGAGCGTCAGCCACCCACGCATCAGCATGTGCACGCTCCGCGGCTCGACCTGAAGTGCGTACCTGGCCTCGGCGCGATGCCAGCGCAGCTCGCCGGCGGCGTGCGTGCAGGGATGCACCACGATCGGCGGCGCCCAGCGACGCATCCGTCCCAGCAGGAACAGCTCCGTGGTGGAGAGCTGGTAGACCGCGTCGTAGGGCCGCCGACGGTGCTCGCGCAGCAGCTTGAGGTTGAGGATCAGGTAGCTGAGGCTGCGGCTGGCGGTCCCGCTGAACATCGCCCTGACCTTGGTCCTGCTGTACCACCGGCCCCAGGTCCAGCTCGAGCGTCGCTCGATCACGCGCAGACCCGGCGTCGGCTCGATCGGCAGCGCCTCGAACTCGTGCCGCGGCGTGTACAGGTCGACCTCGACGCCCTGGCGCAACAGCTCGCGCAGGATCAGCAGGCCCATGCCGGCGACTCCGCCCGTGTCCGCGATTGGCCCGGTCCAGGCGATCCGCACCGCTCAGCCTCTGATCGTCGCCGACGATCCGGCCGTGCAGGTTCCCGCCTTGGTGCTCAGCACCGTGACGCTCGCGTGCAACCGCTTGCCATGCCATCCCTTGCGTTCCTTGAATTGGAACGCGCCCTTCGCCGTCGCACGCGACGAACCGAGTCGCCTGTGCCCGGCCCACAGGTAAACCATGCGCCGCGCGGTGCAGCTCGCGGTCGTCGCCTTCAGGGCGCCGTTGAACCTGGCGTGCGCGGCCCTGCGGAACATCACACGGACGTGAATCTTCTTGGGCGGCCCGGTGGCGCCGCCGCCGTTGCCGTTGCCGTTGCC
>WQWK01000183.1 GCA_009785395.1 Conexibacteraceae bacterium | reverse complement strand
TGCGGCAGGTGCGAGACCGCCGCCATCAGCCGGTCGTGCACAGCCGCATCGACCACCGACACCTCGGCACCGAAGCCGGCGAGCAGCTCGCCGACCCGGGTGGTGGTTGCTGGAGCGGTCATCGGACCGGGTGTCAGGTACCACGTGCTCGCGTCGAACAGATCGCCGCGGGCCTGATCGATGCCGCTGGTCTCCGCTCCGGCCAGTGGATGCCCGCCGACGAAGCGCGGATCGGAGACCGCCTCGACAACCGAGCGCTTGGTCGACCCGGCGTCGCTGACGACGCCGCCGCTCGGGGCCGCGGCGAGCACGGCGGCCACAAGATGCGGCAGGGCGTCGACTGGTGCGGCCACAAACACGGCGTCCGCGTCGCCGACCGCGTCGCCGATCGACCGCGCACCGTCATCGATGGCACCGCGCGCGCGGGCCTGCGTCAGTGCCGACGGATCGAGGTCCCAGCCGCTCACATGCGCGCCGAGGCGTTCCCGCGCGGCCATCCCGAGCGAGCCGCCGATCAGCCCGACGCCGATGACCGCGACGCGCATGTGGCTCGTTCAGGCGAGCGCCGACCGGCGCGTCCGCGCGTCGGCGGCAAGCCCGTCGAGGACCTCGACCGTCGTGTCCCAGCCGATGCAGCCGTCGGTGATCGACTGCCCGTAGGTGAGCGTCTCGAGCGGGCCGGGCGCCTGGTTGCCATCGACGAGGAACGATTCGATCATCACGCCCTTGATCGAGCTGTCGCCGCAGGCCACCTGATCGCCCACCTCACGTGCGATCTCGGGCTGACGCTCCGGCCGCTTGCCGCTGTTGTCGTGTGAGACGTCGATCACGATGCGCTCCGGCAGATTCGCGGCTCGCAGCAACGCTTCGGAGGCGGCGACCGATTGGCTGTCGAAGTTTGTGCCGGACTTGCCGCCGCGCAGGATGATGTGGCAGTCGGGGTTGCCGCGCGTGTGCAGAATCGCGGAGCGGCCGTCGGCGTCGATCCCGGCGAAGGCGTGACGTGCCCCCGCCGCCCGGACGGCGTCGACCGCCACCTGGACGTCGCCGTTGGTGCCGTTCTTGTAGCCGACCGGCATCGACAGGCCGGAGCCGAGCTGCCGGTGGATCTGGCTCTCGGTCGTGCGCGCGCCGATCGCGCCCCAGGAGACGAGGTCGGAGATGTACTGCGGTGAGATCGGATCGAGGAACTCGCAGCCGATGGGCAGCCCCAGGCCGAGCACCTCGAGCAGGAACCGCCGGGCCATGCGCAGGCCCGTGTTCACATCGCCGCTGCCGTCCAGATGCGGGTCGTTGATCAGGCCCTTCCAGCCGATCGTTGTGCGCGGCTTCTCGAAGTACACCCGCATCACGATCAGCAGGTCCTCGGCGAGCCGCCTGGACTCGGCGCTCAGGCGCTCCGCGTACTCGCGGGCTGCGACGACGTCGTGAACGCTGCACGGGCCGACGACGACCATCAGCCGGTCGTCCTCACCGTCCAGCACCGCCTGCGCGGCGGCGCGGCCGTCCAGCAGCACGCCGACGCGCTCGTCGTCGAGCCCCAGCTCGTCGAAGAGCTCCTGTGGGGTGATCAGCGGGACGAGTCGCTCGATCCGCTGATCGCGGACGGCGTCACCCCGGGTGGTTCGGGACGCGGTCATCATCGGTCTGTCTCGGGTTGTGGGTTCATCGGTCGATCCTCTCCTGGTGCACTGGACTGTACGTAAACAGCCGTCACGAGTTACGTCGTGAGGCGGGCGCGCAATGGTTCCGGCGCTCGGCTCTCGTTACGCCGCCCGCGCGCCTGAGGGGGGACAGCAGAGGTGTGCCAGCCGAGCGCCTAGCTAAATCGCCAGGCGTAATAGCGCGCGTAGAAGGACCAGCCGAGGGTGTTGGGGCGAAGGTCGTTCATGCGCTATCACAGCCGAGTTTATCGCGTGTCACCGCCGCTGGTCCAGCGGGACCGGCGGCGGACTGAGCGGCACCGACCGCTACAGCAGCTCGTCGAGCGCGGCGAGGAACTTCGCGTTCTCGGCGCTCGTGCCGAGCGTCACCCGCGCGAACCCGGGCCCGCCGAGCGCGCCGCCGGCGCGCACCAGCACGCCGCGCTCCTTGAGACCCGCGACCACGGGGCCGTCCTCGCCGTCCTCGGCGAGCCGCACCCAGAGGAAGTTGGCGTCGCTCGCGGCCACCCAGAGGCCGCGCTCGCGCAGCGCCTCGCTCACCGTCGTGCGCGCGGCGACGGTCGCGACCACGCGCCGCTCGACCTCATCCTGGTATTTCAGCGCTTCGACGGCGGCCGCCTGCGCGGCGCTGGTCAGGTAGAAGGGCTGGCGGACCTGGTCGACGGCGATCCGAAAGGAATCGCTGCCGCACAGCCCGTAGCCGACGCGCAGCCCCGCGAGGCCGTAGACCTTCGAGAACGTCCGCAGGATCACGAGATTCGGGTAGCGCTCGAGCAGCGGCAACGACGCGAACGGATCCCCGATCACGAGCGAGAACTCGACATAGGCCTCGTCGAGGATCACGCAGACGTGGTCCAGGATCTTCTCCAGGAACGCCTCGATCTGGTCCAGCGGCAGGGCCGTGCCGGTCGGGTTGTTGGGGTTGCAGACGAGCACCAGCCGGGTCGCGACCGTGACCTCGGCGACGATCGCGTCGAGGTCGTGGACGGCCTCACCGGTCAGCGGCACCTCGATCGCGCGTGCGCCGGAGGCGGCAGCGAGGTGCGGGTAGACGCTGAAGGACGGCCAGGCGAAGACGACCTCGGCGCCCGGCTCGAGCAGCGCCTCGCCGGCGGCGAGGATCAGCTCGCAGGAGCCGGTCCCGAGCGCGATCCGCTCCCAGGGGACGCCGTAGCGATCAGACAGCGCCTGGCGCAGCTGCGTGTAGGAGGGATCCGGGTAACGGTTGGCGCCGATCACGGCATGGCGCGCCGCCTCCACCACCGGCTCGAGAGGCCCGAACGCCGCCTCGTTGGAGGCGAGCATCGCGACGTCGGAACCGAGGCTGTAGCCGGCCGCCACCGGGTAGACCGGGATGCGCCGCGTCTTCTCCGCGAATTCAAGCGCCATCGGACATCCCAGCCTACTGAGCGGAATCCAGGTCCGAGCGCAGCACGCGGGCCTCGCCGAGGTACACGTGCCTGGGCTCGTGCCCCTCCTCCGCGTAGTAGTGCAGCAGCGTGCGCACGACCCGCGGCAGCGAGCCTGGCACCGGTACCTCGCGGGTGCAGAGCAGTGGTACGCGGTTGAGGCCCAGCTGCCGTGCGGCCACTGCGGGGAACTCGGCGTCAAGGTCCGCGGTGAGCGTGAAGATGCAGCTCACCATCCGCTCGGGCTCGAGGCCGTTGCGCGCGATCAGCTCGCGCATCAGCTCGCCGGTCGCGGAAAGGATCGAGGGGGCGTCGTTGCGCTCCACGCTATTGGCGCCTCTGAGCGCAAACAACCGCTGCATAGCCGCGAGATTGTGGCAGAGCGGCTTTTTTTAACTCCAACTGACATCCTGCCGCTCCGTGCCAATCGTCGTGATCACACTCCTGGGCGCCGCATTGCGGTTCTTCTATATCGGCCACCAGGGCTTCTGGCTCGACGAGGCCTACACCGTCGATTTGGTCATGCGATCGCCCGGGCGGATGCTCGGGCTGCTGCCTCACCTCGAGTCGACGCCTCCGCTCTACTACTGCGTCGCCTGGGTGTGGACACGGATCTTCGGATTCGGCCCCGCCGGCGTGAAGTCGCTATCGGCCCTGTGCGGCACGCTCACGATCCCGGTCGCCTACGCGGCCGGCCGCAAGCTGCTGCCCAGCCCGCGCGCGGCGCTGATCGTTGCGGCGCTGACGGCGTTCAACCCATTTCTGATCTGGTATTCGCAGGAGGCGCGCGCCTACTCGATGCTCGTGCTGCTGTCGGCGTGCACTGTGCTCGCATTCGCCTACGCACTGGAGCGCCCGCGGGCGCTCTCACTGGCCCTCTGGGCACTCGCCTGTGTGCTGGCGCTGCTGACGCACTATTACGCGCTGATCGTGATCGTGCCGGAGGCGGTCTGGCTGCTCTACGAACACCGTCGCTCGCGGGCGGTGCAGCTCGGCATCGCAGGCGTGGTCGCGGGCGGGCTCGCGCTGCTGCCGCTGGCGATCACGCAGACCCAGACGCACAACAACCGCTGGATCGCGCGCTCCTCCTATCTGCTGAGGCTGAGACAGATCGTGCCGCTGTTCGTGACCGGTCCCGAGACGCATGCGCGCAGGCTGCTCGAGGTTCTCGGCATCGCCATGCTCGCGGCCGCCGTCGCATTCCTGATCTGGCGCTCGCGTCGGCGCGAGCGCCAGGGCGCGCTGCTGCCCGGCGGGATCGCCCTGGCGGGCTTTCTGCTGGCCGCGGTCGTCGGCCACAACACGCTGCTGGCCCGCAATCTGCTCCCGATCTGGCTGCCGGCGGCGCTGTTCATCGCCGCCGGACTGGGCGCCGCCCGCGCAGGTTACGCCGGCGTCGCCGCCACCGTGGTGTTGTGCGCGATCGGGCTGACGGCGGTCGTCAGTGTGAACACGACCGAGGCCCTTCAGCGGCCCAACTGGCAGCCTGTCGCGCAGGCGCTCGGTCCGTGGCCGCAGCCCGGAGGCTCGGCCCGAGATGCCCGCATCGTCGTGGTCCAGTACAACCCCTCGGTCCTGCCACTGGGGCTCTATATGAAGGGTCTGCGTTACGCGCGGGGCGCCGCGATCCGCCACGTCACCGCGATCGACGTGATCGCGGTCGACCATGGCTGGCTTGGGGCCTTCTGCTGGTGGGGCTCGATTTGCAATCTCATACCCTCGCACCTGGCCCGCGATTACCGCGTCCCCGGCTTCCACGCCGTCGCCACCAAGAGCGTGGGGCACTTCCGGATTCTCGAGCTGCGAGC
>WQWK01000182.1 GCA_009785395.1 Conexibacteraceae bacterium | reverse complement strand
CTGGGCGGTCGTGGGGGCGCGCGCGGCCGCGATGCAGAAGACCGACTGGGGCGTGGTCGGCACGCGCGTGGCGCTGCTCGCGGGACTCGCGATCGTCTCCGGCTTCCTCACGTCACGCGCCTTTGCGCGATACCAGCGATCGCTTTAGGGGGTAGCTGCCGGGGCTGGCGGGCGTTGCCAGCCCCGGCGACCGCAGGCGCTCAGGCGCCGAGCGCCCGCGCGATCACCAGCTCCTGGATCTCGTCGGTGCCCTCACCGATCGTGAGGATCTTGGCATCGCGGTAGAAGCGGGCGACCGGGTACTCCTCGATGAAGCCGTAGCCGCCGTGGATCTGCACCGCCTCATCGGCGGCGTGCACGGCCAGGCGGCCGCTCTTGAGCTTGGCCTGGGCTGCGACCAGTGAGAAGTTCCGGCCCTCGTCCTTGAGCCAGGCGGCCTTCTGCACGAGCAGCCGGCAGGCCTCGATCTCGGTTGCGAGGTTCGCGAGCTTCGCCTGGATCGTCTGGAACTTCGCGATCGGCTTGCCGAAGGCCCGGCGCTCCTTCGCGTAGGCGAGCGCCTCGTCGAGCGCCCCCTGGGCGAGCCCGACGCCCATCGCGGCGACCCCGATCCGCCCGATGTCGAGCACCTGCAGGAACTGCTGCAGGCCGCGTCCGCGGCCGCCGATGAGGTTCTCCTCGGGGACGCGGCAATCGCTGAAGTGCAGCGGCCGCGTGTCGGACGCGTGCCAGCCCAGCTTGCGGTACTGCGGCCCCGGCTCGTAGCCGGGCGTGCCGTTCTCCACCAGCAGGTTTGAGATCTCGCGGTCCGGGCCGGTCACGGCGGTGATCACGACGAGCCCCGAGATCGAGGTCCCGGCGTTGGTGATGAACTGCTTGGTCCCATTGATGACCCACTCGCCGTCCTCGAGCCGCGCCCGCGTCTGCGTGTTGCCCGCGTCGGACCCGGCCTCGGGCTCGGTCAGCCCGAAGGCCCCGAGCATCTCGCCGCTGCACAGCCGCGGCAGGAACCGCTGCTTCTGTTCCTCGCTGCCGAACAGATAGATCGGCTGGGTGCCGAGCGAGGTGTGCGCGCACAGCGTGATCGCGACCGAGGAGTCGACCCGGGTCAGCTCCTCGACGACCATCGCATAGTCCTGTGAGCTGCCGCCGGCGCCGCCGTACTCCTGGGGGAACGGGATCCCCATCAGGTCGAGCGCGGCCAGCTTCCGCACGATCTCATAGGGGAACTCGTGGTCACGGTCGAGCTGCTCGGCGACGGGTGCGATCTCCGCCCGCGCGAACTCGCGCACGGTCTCACGCAGCAGCTGCTGGTCGGCGGTCGGCTCGAAGTCCATCGCGCGTCAGCACCTTAGATGAGTCTCAGTACACCCGTCCGAAAATACGTGCCGTTTTGACGGCGCCTGGACGCGCCTGGCGGACGGGGATGATCTCGCCGTACCACCAGTACGCCTCCGATCATCCCCCGTCCGCCATCCACGCCCAGTCACTCGTCAACTCCGGCCAGTATTTCCGGACGGGCGTACTACGATCCTGACCTTCAGCCTGCGTCACCGCCGAACCCACGAGGAGAGCCGCGCGAAGATGCCCAAGACCGTGATCCTTTCAGCTGCCCGTACGCCGATCGGAAAGCTCGGCGGGGGGCTGTCCAGCCTCGACGCCACCACCCTCGGCGCCACCGCGATCAGCGCCGCGCTTGAACGGGCGCAGGTCGCGCCCGAGCAGGTCGAGCATGTGGTGATGGGCCAGGTGCTGCAGGCCGGCCAGGGCCAGATCCCGTCACGCCAGGCCCAGATCAAGGCGGGGATCCCGAAGGAGGTTTCCTCGGAGACGATCAACAAGGTGTGCGCCTCGAGCGTGCGCGCCGTGGGGCTGCTGGACTCCGCGATCCGCGCCGGCGACCTCGACCTCGCCGTCGCTGGCGGCATGGAATCGATGTCGAGTGCGCCCTACCTCCTCAAGAACGCCCGCTTCGGCTACCGCATGGGGGACGGCGCGGCGCTCGACGCGATGGTTCACGACGGGCTCACCAACCCGTTCACGGGCCGTCAGATGTTCGACGAGGCGACCGAGGTCGGCGATGAGCTCGAACTCACCCGCCCGGACCTGGACCGCTGGGCGCTGCGTTCGCACGAGCGCGCGATCAGGGCGACCGACGATGGCGTGCTCGCCGAGGAGATCGTGCCGGTCACCATCACCTCGAGGAAGGGCGACACGATCGTTGAGGCCGACGAGGCTCCGCGCCGCGGCAGCACGCTCGAGAGCCTCGCGAAGCTGCCCGGGCTGGTCAGCAAGGAGGGCTCGCACACGGCCGGCAACTCGCCCGGTGTGAACGACGGCGCCGGCGCCCTGGTTGTGGCCAGCGACGAGTGGGCTTCCGCCAATGACCGTCGGGCGCTGGCGACGGTCATCGCACAGGCGCAGGTCGCCGACGACTTCGCCTACCTCGCGCGCACACCCGCAAACGCTGCCTTCAAGGCGCTGAAGAAGGTCGGGATGACGCCCGAGGAGGTCGACCTCTGGGAGATCAACGAGGCGTTCGCGTCGGTCGCGCTGAACTCGGTCCGGATGCTCGGGATCGACGAGGACCGGGTCAACGTCAACGGCGGCGCCGTCGCGCTCGGGCACCCGATCGGGGCCTCGGGAGCGCGCATCATCGGCACGCTGGTGTACGAACTGCGGCGCCGCGGCGGCGGCATCGGCTGCGCCGCGATCTGCTCCGGCGGCGGCCAGGGCGACGCGATCCTCGTCGAGGTCAGCGGTGGCTGAGAACGGCGCGCGCAGCGCGGCGTTCTTCGACCTGGACAAGACCCTGATGCAGGGCTCATCCGGGTTCCAGTTCGCGCGCGCCGTGCGTGAGGCCGGCCTGATGAGCCGCCGGCAGCTCGTCAACGACGGGATCGCCAACCTGCGCTACCGGCTGAAGGGCGCGGGCGACGAGCAGGCGGAGGCGCTGCGCGCGCGGATCGCCACCTCACTCGAGGGGATGCGGGTGCGTGATCTTCAGCGCCTCGGCGTGCACGTGATGCAGCGCATCCTGCCGCGGCTCTACCCGCAGATGCTGACGATCGCCTACGCCCACCAGGACGCCGGGCGTCCCGTCTACATCGTCACCGCCGCCTCACAGGACATGGCGGAGATGCTCGCCAGGGTGATGACCTTCGACGGCGCGCTCGGCTCGAGCCTGTCCGAGATCGAGGACGGCGTCTACACCGGCCGGCCGTCCGGGACCTTTCTCTACGGACCGGCGAAGGCGGTCGCCCTCGAGCAGCTCGCGGCACGCGAGGGGTTCGATCTGAGCCAGTGCTACGCATACTCCGACTCGTTCTCGGACGCTCCGATGCTGCGCGCCGTCGGTCACCCGGTCGTCGTCAACCCGGACGCGGACCTGGATGCGCTCGCGCGCGACGGTGACTGGGAGATCCTGCGGCTCGACCGGCTCGGCCGCAAGCTGGCACTCGCGAGCATGCTGGGCGTCGCAGTTCTCGCGAGCGGTGCCACGGCCGCCTTCCTGAAGCTCACCAACCGTCACATCGAGCTGCCTGCGTTTCCGCCGCTGCCGCGGCTGCCCAGCCGGTCGTGATGTGATGAGCACCGTGACCGATCGCAAGATCCGAGTCGTCGTCGCCAAGCCCGGGCTCGACGGGCACGATCGCGGCGCCAAGATCATCGCGCGGGCGCTGCGCGACGCCGGCATGGAGGTGATCTACACGGGGCTGCACCAGACGCCCGAGCAGATCGTCGAGACGGTGATTCAGGAGGATGCGGATGCCGTCGGCCTCTCGATCCTGTCGGGCGCGCACATGACGCTCGTGCCGCGCATCCTCGAGCTGATGCGCGCGCAGGGCGTGGACGACGTCGTGGTCACCGTCGGCGGCACGATACCGGCCGACGACATCGCCGAACTGAAGGCGCTCGGGGTCGCCGAGGTGTTCACGCCGGGCGCCTCGGCCGAAGCCGCGATTGAGTTCATCCGTGGGGCGGTGCGGTCCTGATGCGGCGCCGGGGGCGCTTGTCCGGGGTGGTGAGCCAGCGGGCCACCACCCCGGCTGTAACGGCCCGTAGGCGTTGACTGACCAGTCAATCGGTTACTATTTGGTCGTTCTAGTGATGCTTAGGAGGCACCCTTGAAGATTTGCGTCCTGGTCAAAGAGGTTCCGGACGCCGCTGTCGAGAAGCGCATTGATGTTTCGACGGGGCGGATGGACCGATCGGGTGAGAAGAACCTGAATCCGTATGACACGCATGCGATCGAGGCTGCGATGCAGTTGCGTGAGGGCGGTCAGATCGAGGTCGATGAGATCGTGGCGGTGACGATGGGCCCGGAGTCGGCGGTGCGGGCTTTGCACAAGGCGGTTTCGTTGGGCGCCGACCGTTCACTGCATTTGAGCGATGCGACGCTGGCGGGCTCTGATGTGGCGGCGACCGGTTATGCGCTGGCGAAGGCTTTGGAGAAGGAGTCGCCCGATCTGGTGCTGCTCGGCCAGCAGTCTGATGATGGTGAGTGCTACACGATCGGCGCGGTCGTCGCGGACCATTTGCGGATGCCGTCGCTGACGCAGGTGATCAAGCTCGACGTCGACGGTGGGGCTTTGCGGTTGGAGCGTCAGGCCGAGTACGGGTATGACACCGTGAGGGTCCAGCTGCCGGCCGTGATCTCTGTCGGTGACGCGATCAACGAGCCGCGCTACCCGTCTTTGAAGGCGATCATGGGCGCGAAGAAGAAGCCGCTTGAGACGGTCGCTGCGGGTGATGTCGGGATCGACGCGGGGCTGGTCGGGGCTGAGGGCTCGCGGGTGCAGTGCGGCGAGTTTCATGATCCGCCGGCGAAAGCCGCCGGTCAGATCATCGAGGACGAGAACACCGAGGAGACCGTCGAGAAGATCG
>WQWK01000181.1 GCA_009785395.1 Conexibacteraceae bacterium | reverse complement strand
GACAAGGCAGAGCAGCGTCTGGAAGAACGCTCCGTCTCCGTCGAAACATGAGCCGCGCGCGAGGGCGGCTGGATCAGCCGCCGCGGCGTCGCCCCGCTAGGTCGCTCCGCGCGGTGTGGGGGCCTCCGGCATCCTGCCACCGGTGACGCCGTCGACAATCATCTCGCCGTACAGTTTCCCTAGATATTCGGGGCTCGCGGGACCGTCGGGCTGGTACCACGTGTACAGCCAGTTGACCACGCCGAACACCGCATTGCTGATCAGCGCTGGGTCGACCGACGGATCGACGTCGCCGCGCCCCTGTGCCTCCTGGATCAGGCCCTGGACGAAGTCCTGGTAGTAATCACGCTGTCCGACTATTGCCTCGCGACGCTCCGGAGTGAGCAGCCCGAAGTCGTGGCAGTAAACCGCGATCCGAGCTAGGTTGCGGGCGTTGTACTCAACGTGGCGCTGGACGTATATCCGGAGGCGTTCCAACGGTGGGATGTCCAGCGCCGCAGTGTCAGTTACGATCGACTTTGCGTCCTCGTGCACTTCACGGAGCATCTGGAAGAGCAGATCCTCCTTGGAGTCGATGTAGTAATAGAGACTCCCCTTCAGGATGCCCACGGCATCTGCGACGTCCTGGACTGAGGTCTCCGAGTAGCCCTTCCGGTAGAAGATCTCGGCTGCGGTATCGACGATCTCCCGCTGGCGCCTCTTGAGGCCAGCTCCCTCCCTGCGCTTCGGGCGGGCCTTTGACCTCGATCTGGGCTTGTCAGTTGTACTCACCTTGCTCCTCTACGAGCGCTGCCGCATCTACTTCGTAGAACGGCGGCAGCGCGGTTGGGATGGCACCGTGTTCGATGACGACGACGGCGTCGATCTCGAACGGATATAACACCGTGTCGCGAGCATTCGCGACCACCTCGTCGGCTCCCACCACTTGCTCAACCGTCACGATCACACGCCGCGCGGCTCGCGCTATCAACAGATCGACATCTGCGAGATGATCGGGTGGCCACGACATCTGAATATTGCCACCGGGGTCGGACCGCCATGCGTGCACGATCGCAACGTCGGGGTGAAGAGCCGGGATTGCGAGCAGACGCTCTTGGCTGTAGGGGTCGGAGACCTCGCGCAGACCACGCGCCGATACCAGATCAGAGCCCATCCCCGCGCGCGTCACGATGAACGGCATCCCTGCCGCCGCGGCCCTGAGGCGGCCGAGCAGCATCCACTCCGACTCCTCGAGGTCCTCGATCTCGCCCGCAGCAGCCGCGGCGGTGAAGCGCCGCGCCTGCCCGTGCGAGCCCAAGCCCACATACGACGAGCGCACTGCGCGCAGTGCTCCCGCCGCCAGCAGTCGCTCGACCTCGAGCGAGCCGGCAAACGTCACGAGCTCGAGATTCCGTCGACCGGACTCACAAAGCGCCTGCACCGCAGCCATTGGCTTGCGTGACAACACTGCTCCGCCGATGGCGACCGTGTCGCCGTCGCGGATGAGGCTGATAGCGTCGTCGAGCGAGACGATCATGCCGGCTCTGAAACATGGAAGCGGGCGGGACGCCGCTCGAGGAACGCCGCGATGCCCTCGCGGGCCTCGGGCTGTAGTAAGGCCTCGATCGCAGCGGCTCGTTCGATCTCGAGCCCGTCCGCCAAGCCTGAATCGTACCCGTCGTTGAGGCAGCGCTTGATCAGCCGAAGCGACGAGCTCGGCATCTCCGCCAGCCGCCGGGCCATATCGTGAGTGGCGGCGCGAGTGGCGGCAGCATCGGCGCAGGCGGCATTGACCAGTCCGCAGCGCTCGGCGGCATCGGCATCGAGCCGCTCGCCCAGCATCATCATCTGCGTGGCTCGTCCGCGGCCGATGAGGCGGGGGAGCCGTTGCGTGCCGCCGCCGCCGGGAATGATGCCCAGGCCGGCTTCGGGCAGTCCGATCCGCGCCTTGCCTCGCGACATGAAGCGCATGTCGAGACTGAGCGCGAGCTCGCAGCCACCACCGAGCGCGTGCCCTTCGATCGACGCGAGCGTCGGCTTGCTCAAGCGCTGGAGGCGCAGGAACGTCTGGTGGACCGAGTTCACCTTCCGCTCGATTGTCTCGCTGGCGAACTCATAGCTGGCCATCGCGCCGATGTCAGCGCCGGCGACGAAGATCGTCGGGTGGGCACTGACGAACACGATTGCTCGTACCGAGGCGTCGTTCTCGAGATCGGTCGCGAGTGTCTGCAGACGCTCATACAACGCGTTGGTGAGCGCGTTCGCAGGCGGATTGTCGATCGTGATCTCCGCGATCGCGCCATCCTGAGCAACTGTGACAAGCACCTCTTCCGTCATGCTATCTGCCAACCGATTGGTAGAATCGTGAGTGTGGCACATCCAGCCGGTCACTTTCAAGTCGCACGATGAGCTCCCAGCTGCTCGCGGGTACCGTGTCTCTTCCGGCCGACCGTGTGCCGGCCCGCTCGGGTCGGCGTTGCGCCGCTCATTACGATCACGACGCGGTGACGCTGGCAGCCGAGGCGGTACTGGCGCTGCCTGGTGAGGGCCTCCCGGCGCCTGCCGCATTGCTGTTCGCGTCGGTGTCAGCGCCGTACGACGAGGGTGGCTCGGCCCAGCTCGTCGCGGAAATCGCCGACCTCGGTGACGACTTGTTCTGCGTCGAGCTGACTGCGACGCCGCGCGACGGGATGGCTGCGCTCAAGCTCGCCGATGCCCTCGTCGCCGCGGATCGCGGACCCGTGCTCGTCTGCGCGGCGCATCTCCGGCGCGCTGACGAACGCGAGGCGGGAGACGGCGCCGTGGCGCTTCTCATCGGCGATCGCGCTGGGCTCGCGACGCTCACGCCGGGCCCCAGCCACAGCGAGGAGCTTCGCGATCGCTGGCGGCTGTCCGGCGAGAGCAGTGCGCACGCGGCCGACGCCTCCTTCACCGAAGAGTTCGGTCCGTCGAGGGTTGCCCAGAGCCTTGCCGACGCTGCCGGAGAGCGAGTTCAAGAGCCGGTTGCGGTCGGCGACGCCTCGCCGGCGCGGTCGGTTGGGGTGCTGATCGCAGGCCCTTCGTCGCGCTCGGCTGGCCGGGTTGAGCACGCGCTCGGAGGGCCGGGCGACGCCGCCGCCGCCCGCACCGGCGTGCTCGGAGCCGCGCATCCGCTGCTCCGGCTGCTGCTCAGCCTCCATGGTCCAGCGCTGCTTGTCGCCGCATCGGGGGGGCTTGGTGATGCGTGTCTGATCGAGCCGACCGAAGCCGGCGGGGAGCTTGTGGCTGCAGTTGAAGCGGAGATCGCCGGGGGACGAGAGGTCACCTCGGTAGCAGGGACGCCCGCGCAGGCCGGCTTTGACCCCTACGCCTCCGCGCCCCGGTCCTGGCGCGAGCGCGGTCAGGACCTCCGACTCGAGGGCGTGGTCCGCGACGGCCGGGTCCTGTACCCGCCGCCCGCCGGCATTGACGGTGAGCGCCGGCCGCTGGCGCGCCGCGGGAATGTGCTCACGTGCACACGTGACCTCGTCTATCCGGGCGCGGACACGGTTCAGATGGCGGTGGTCGCACTCGATGACGGCAGCCGCTTCTACGGGCAGGTTGCTGCGGGCGAAGAGGTCGAGATCGGCCAGGACGTGCGCCTCGTGCCTCGGCGCCTGCATGCCGGCGGAGATGTCGTTCAATACTTCTGGAAGGTGTCACCGTGCCGATAGCGGGACAGGTGGCAATCATTGGCTCGGCGGCGACCCGCTTTGGGGTGCTCCACGATCGCGGGTATCTCGAGTTGCTCGCTGAGGCAGCGCGTGGAGCGATCGATGATGCCGGGATCGAGCAGGAAGAGCTCGAGGCCGCGTGGCTCGGCACGGCCGAGCCGCTGACAGCGGCGCTGCTCGGCGACGCCGGCACCGCCGTCACCGAGGCGCTCGACTTCGCGCCCCGGCCGGTGACGCGCGTGTCGACCTTCTGTTGTACGGGTATGGAGGCCGTCCGGGGCGGGGCGATGGCGATCGCCGCGGGAGAGTACGAGTTCGTGCTTGCCGTCGGGGCCGAGAAGATGCGCGACGTTCCGCCGCGCGGCAGCCTCGTCGCTCGGACCGCGAACCTCACCCACCCGACCTTGGCGAAAGGACGGACTGCGCCGGGGCAGTTTGCACTCATGGCCAACCGTTACCTGCACGAGTACGACTGCACGGTCGAGGATCTGGCCGGGGTGGCGGTCAAGAACCACGCCCACGCCGCGCATAATCCGATTGCCCAGTACAGCGATCCATTGACGGTTGAGGCTGTGTTGAAGGCTCCTCGAGTCGCCAAGCCGCTGGGAGTGCTGGACTGCACCCCGACGACAGACGGTGCCGCTGCGGTCGTGCTGACCTCGGTTGAGAAAGCGCGCGCGCTCGGCCGTCCGTATGCGGTGATCGAGGGGATCGCGCTGGCGGTCGTCGACGGGTACTACGCGGGGTTCTACCACGACGACAGCGACTACCTCAGTTTCCGGGTTACCCGCGAGGCGGCGGGAAGCGCGTACCGCCAGGCGGGTATCACCACACCGCGCGAGGATCTCGACGTGGTCGAGTGCCACGACTGCTTCACGATCACAGAGCTCATCAACTACGAGGACCTCGGTTTGTGCGCGCGCGGAGAGGGCGCCGCGCTGCTGCGCGCGAAAGTCACGTCGGCCGGTGGCCAGATGCCGGTGAACCTGTCCGGTGGGCTGCAGGCCTGCGGCCACCCCGTGGGAGCGACTGGTGTACGGATGATCAAAGAAATCGCCGACCAGGTGCTCGGTCGAGCCGGAGAGCGTCAGGTCGCCGGTGCACGTCGCGGAGCCGCGCACACGCTGGGTGGTCCTGGCGTGGCGTCGTGCGTCGCGGTGATCGGCGCCGCGTAGACCGGCAAGGCGCCGCATTCGATCAGACGGCCTATCAGCCACGTCG
>WQWK01000180.1 GCA_009785395.1 Conexibacteraceae bacterium | reverse complement strand
CTTCCAGCGCGGCATGCGAGGGCGGGCCGAGCGCGCCTCACCGGCTGGCCACGACGACTTCTGGACCTGGCGCACCGAGATGTTCGCGGTCGCCGACGCGCTCACGCCCGAGTCGTTGACGGCGATCGCGCAGGCCGGATTCGCCGAAATGCACGCGGCCGGCTACGGCGTCGTCGGCGAGTTCCACTACGTGCATCACCAGCGGGGTGGCATCCCGTACGAGGACCCGAACGCGCTCGCCCACGCGGTCGCGCAGGGAGCGGAGGCCGCGGGACTGCCGCTGGTGCTGCTCCCGGCCGCCTACCACCGCAACGGCTGGGACGGCGGCGATCGCCCGGCGGAGGGTGGTCAGCGGCGGTTCTGCGATCCGGACGTCGAGACCTTCCTTGCGCGGGTCGAGGCGCTGCGCGAGTGGGCCAGGGACCGGCCCGAGGTCGAGGTCGGGATCGCCGCGCACAGCGTCCGGGCCGTCCCCGCCGGCTGGCTCGAGGCGATCGCCCGCTACTCGGAGGAGCATACGATCGTGCGCCATGTCCACGCACACGAACAGCGTCGGGAGCTCGTCGAGTGCGAGGCCGAGCACGGCTGCTCGCCGATCGAGCTGCTCGACCGCAGCGGCTTCCTGGGCCCGCTCGCCAGCGTGATCCACGGGGTGCACGTGACCGATGGCGACATCGCCCGCCTCGCGCGGACCGGCACCACCGTCGTGTCCTGTCCCACCACCGAGGGGAATCTCGGCGACGGATACCTGCCGGCGATGCGCTATGCCGATGCCGGCGTGCCGCTCGCGATCGGCAGCGATTCGCAGGTTCGGATCGACCCGTTCGAGGAGGCACGCGAGCTCGAGACCGGCGCGCGCCGGGAACGTGAGCTCCGCGCGGGACTGCTGGCCCGAACAGGCGATCTGTGGGCCGAGCTGTGCCGCAATGGCCGCCGCAGCCTCGGCGCCGGGCAGGTCCCGGCCGTGCGGATCGATCGGGAGCACCCGGACCTGCGCGGTGTCGAGACAATCGACCTGCAGCGGGCGATCGTGACCAGCGCGTCCGCCGCCGTGGTCGCCCGATGAAGCTGCGCGAGCTGGTCGACCTGAGCGGACTGCAGCGGCCGCAGCTGGCCGGCGGCGAGCGCCGTCTGGCGAGACTCCACAACCTCGACGACGTACGCCGAGCGGCCGTGCGGCGAACGCCACGGCCGGTGTTCGACTATGTCGAGGGCGGCGCCGATGGCGAACTCAGCCTCGGGCGGAATGTCGCCGCGTTCCGCGACTGGGAGCTGATCCCGCTCGCCCCACGTGACGTCTCGACCGTCACCACGACGACCACATTGTTCGGCGAGGGGCTCTCGCTGCCGCTCCTCTGCGGGCCGACCGGCTACACCCGGATGATCCACCAGGACGGCGAGCTCGCGGTCGCGCGCGCGGCCGCCCGGGCCGGCGTCCCCTACGGCCTGTCGACCGTCGCCTCGACATCGATCGAGGCCGTCGCGAGCACCGGGCACCGGAACCTCTGGTTTCAGCTGTATGTCTGGCGCGATCGCGAGATGACCCGGTCGCTCGTCGACCGCGCCTGGCGGGCCGGCTACCGCGTGCTGGAGGTGAGCGTCGACGTTCCCGTTGCCGGGATGCGCACCCGCGACGTCCGCAATGGCTTGACGGTTCCGCCGAAGCTGACGCCGCGCACCCTGTGGAGCGTCGCGCTGAAGCCCGGCTACTGGCTGGCGCTGGTGCGCAACCCGATGATCACGTTCGCCAACGCGCCCCCGATTGTCGGGCACCGGGCCGGCCGCACGATCCACAACATCACCCTGCAATTCGACCCCTCGGTCGACCTCGACGACATCGCTGAGCTGCGCTCCCTGTGGCCCGGGACGCTGCTCGTCAAGGGCCTGCTGAGCCCGGAGGCGGCGGTGGCCGCGATCGCCGCGGGCGCGGACGGGGTGCATCTCTCCAACCACGGCGGCCGCCAGCTCGACCGGATCGTGCCCCCGCTCGTTCTGCTCCCCGAGGTCCGCGCGGCGATCGGCGAGGAGCCGGCGGTGATCGTCGACTCCGGCATCCGCGACGGCACCGACCTGGCGATCGCGATCGCCCTCGGCGCCGATGCGGGGGCGATCGGGCGCGCGTATCTGTACGGCCTGATGGCGGCCGGAGAACCCGGGGTCGACCTGGTGCTGCGGCTGTTCGCCGAGCAGTTCGGCCGGGCGCTGGCGCTCCTCGGAGTGGTCTCGGTCGAGGAACTGCGTGAGCGCGGCAGGTCGTTACTGCAGCGGTCCGGCGACCGACTCGGCAGCGCTCAACAGCGCCCCATCACGGACCAGCCCGACAGCCGCCTCGATCTCCGGTGAGAGATAGCGGTCGGGCCCAGGGCCACCGACGGCCGTGCGGAGCTCGGCGAGAACCGCCGCGGTCGCCGCGGCCGGCTCCAGCGGCCGGCGGAGATCGAGACCGCGGGCAGCGGTCAGGATCTCGATCGCGAGCACCCGCCTGAGGCCGTCGATGGCGCGGCGGAGCTTGTGCCCGGCCGCCCACCCCATCGAGACGTGATCCTCCTGCATCGCCGAGCTGGGGATCGAATCGACCGAAGCCGGGACCGCCAGCCGCTTCATCTCCGAGACGATCCCGGCCTGCGTGTACTGGGCGATCATCAGACCTGAATCCACGCCTGGATCCGCGGCTAGGAACGGCGGCAGGCCGTGGCTACGCGCCGGATCGAGAAACCGGTCTGTGCGGCGCTCGGACATGCTCGCCACGTCCGCCGCGGCGACCGCCAGGAAGTCCAGCACGTAGGCGACCGGCGCGCCATGAAAATTGCCGTTCGACGCGACCTGCCCGTCGAGCTTGACGACCGGGTTGTCGATCGCCGCGCCCAGTTCGCGTTCTGCGATCAGGCGGGCGTGGGCCGCCGTATCTCGCGCCGCGCCCGACACCGCGGGCGCGCATCGCAGCGAATAGGCATCCTGGACGCGAGGGTCCTCCGGGCCGCGGTGGCTGGCGACGATCGGGCTGTCGGCGAGCAGCGCGCGAACGTTGGCGGCTGCGGCACGTTGACCGTGCTGGCCGCGCAACTCCTGGAGATCGGCGGCGAACACCGCGTCGGTGCCGAGCAGCGCCTCGACGCTCATCGCCGTTGCGATGTCAGCGACCTTCAGCAGCGCCTCCAGATCGTGCAGGGCGAGCACCAGCATCCCCAGCATCCCGTCGGTGCCGTTGATCAAGGCCAGGCCCTCCTTCTCGGCCAGGATGACCGGGGTCAGCCCGGCGCCGGTGAGCGCTTGGGCCGCCGGCATCAGGCTGCCCTGCGCATCCCGAACCTCGCCCTCGCCGATCAGAGCGAGCGCGCAGTGCGCGAGCGGGGCGAGGTCGCCGGAGCAGCCGAGCGAACCGTATTCACGCACGACCGGCGTGATCCCGGCGCTCAGCATCTCGCCGTAGGTGGTGGCGGTCTGCTCCCGCACGCCGGTGCGGCCGGTCGCGAGCGTCGACAGTCGCAGGCACATCATCGCCCGGACCACCTCGCGGTCGACCTCGTTCCCGCTCGATGCCGAGTGGCTGCGAATCAGGGATCGCTGCAATGCCGCTCGGAGTGAGTGCGGGATGTGGCGCATCGCGAGCGCCCCAAACCCGGTCGAGACGCCGTAGTGGGGCGCGGGATCGTCCGCCAGCGCCTCGACCGTCTGGCGGGAGGCGCGAATCGCGGCCACGGCCTCGGGCGACAGCTGCACGTGCGCCCCCTGGCGCGCGACCGCCACCACGTCGTCGAAGGTTGGAGCGCCGATACCGATCTGGACCGCCGGTTGATCCACGCGTCCATTCAACCCGAGAGGCCCGCGCATGTCAGCGCGGGCCTCGCGATTCCCGTCTGGTATTCGAGACGCGCTTACGCGGATACGGGACTGGGCGCTCTGGCCGTGATCGCCTCGAGCGTCTCCCGTAGCGCGGCGATCTCGGCCTCGCCGTAGCGCTCGGCCCAATCGCGCTCGATCTCGTCGATCAGCGCCAGGCCGATTCGCTGGGCCTCGCATCCGCGGTCGGTCAGGCGGATGATCTTGACGCGCCCGTCGGTCGGGTCGGGAAGCCGCTCGACGTAGCCGCGGCGCGCGAGGTCGGTGACGGCCTCGCCGACCGATTGCTTGGTCATGCGGGCGCTCTCGGCCATGTCCGTCAGCCGTGAGCCCGCCGGGTCGACGGAGCCGAACACGCACCCGTGGCCGGCACGGATATCGCCGTAGCCGGCGGCCTCCAGGCGCTTGAACAGCTCGTCGGAGAAGTCGTCGAAGACCTCGCTGAGCAGCCGGATCATCGGCGCGCGTGGGGGTTGTTCAAAATCAGTTGACATTTCGTCAGGCCTCCTGATAAGGTTCCCATATCGTACGGAAACCTTACAAGGCTCGCTTACAAAAAAGAGCTTATCCGATCGGTCAGAGGAAATCGAGGGGAATTGGACCTCGGCCTCGGGACCGGGATCGAAGGAGGTAACTGACATGACCCTCACCTCTCGCACGCAAGACCGGCGGTGGATCGCGCTCGCGCTGCTGACGGTCGCTCAGCTGGTCGTCGTTCTGGATGTATCGATCGTCAACGTGGCGCTGCCGAGCATCGGCACGGGGCTGCACTTCTCCGACAAGGAGCTTCCGTGGGTGGTGAACGCGTACGTGATCGCGTTCGGTGGTTTCCTGCTGCTCGGCGGTCGAGCGGCGGACCTGCTTGGCCGCAGGCGCGTGTTCATGGCCGGGCTGGTGGCGGTCGCCGTCGCCTCGCTGGCTGCGGGGTTCGCCACGACCCAGGGCGAGCTGATCGCGGCGCGGGCGGCCCAGGGGCTCGGCGCGGCGTTCATCTCACCGTCGGCGCTGTCGATCGTGACGACGCTGTTCACCGACGGCGCCGAGCGCAACACGGCGCTGGGAATCTGGGG
>WQWK01000179.1 GCA_009785395.1 Conexibacteraceae bacterium | reverse complement strand
GGCCTAGGCGGCCATAACAGGTGTTATGGACGCGCCAGACCGCGCAGAAACTGCCTGCAAACGGCCACCTTTACCCCATGCGCTGCGCGCATGGCGAGGGGCCGCCCGGTCACAGCCAAAGGAACATCGCTCACCCATCGACGGACCCGTGGGATTGAGCGGCTGACGCGGCCAACCGGCCCGAGCTCGGCCCCCAGGACGACGCCCACATGCGGCCGAAAATCGGGCGGCGCGCTGCCGGCTTCCCGTCCCGGCCAGACCGAGCCGGCAGCACGCGTCAGCCGCAGCGCCACCCTGCCGACACTGGAACGATCGGCACAGATAACCAAAAACGCCCGTCGCTACAGGCCTCTTGGCTCCCGCGACCACATGCTGTTGACATCCACAAGACGACGTGGTTATGATCCCGTTCAGTTAGAAACTGCGCCGTGTGCAAATCTGATACGGTGCCCGCGCTACCCAACCGGTCAGCGCAGGCACCAACCGGACGAGCAGAAGTAGAGGGAGTCGTGGAGAGAGTGTTGAGGACAGGGTCACCCCAGACGGTGAACAGCTGGCAGGCGCTGCTCGCAGGCGAATCGAGCAGGCCCGTCCCTAACACCTGTTATGCCCTGACTGCCTGAGCCCGCCCTGTTTTCAGGGCACTGCTGACTACGCCTGAGCAGACTCGCCTTCGCCCAGGTCTTTGCCTTTCAGCGCCTCGGCGAGCAGGTGCGTGGGGTGCCGGTCGAGGTTCATCCGGTTGCGGTCATAGCGTCTCGTGGTCCGCGGGTCGGCATGCCTGGCGCCGTCCTGGACATCGCGCAGCGACGCACCCTCATCCAGCGCGAGGGTGACAAAAGCGTGGCGCAGCGCGTGCGGGTGAAGCTCCGGCACCCCGATCTGCTCCCCCAGTCGTTTGACGCGCCGCCCGGCCTGCTGGCGGGAAAGCGGCAGGCCGTGCTCGTTGATCAACAGCGGTCCGCTCGATCGGCCGCGGGTGGCGGTGGCGATCGCCTCAGCGACCGGCTTGTTGAGCGGAACGAGCGTCGCCTTCGTGGTCTGGCCCTTGCCCTTGATCCGCAGCACATGGTGGCGACCCTGCTCTGAGAGGTCATCGATCCGGGTGCCGACCGCCTCTGAGACACGCAGGCCGAGGTGCAGCATCAACAACACCAACAGCCCGTCGGTCGGACCCGAGAGCCGCGCGGCGGTGATCAGTGCCTGCGCCCGCTCCTTGCTGATACCGAGTGTCGCGCTCTGCTCCGGCACCCGCGGACGCTGGATCTGGTCGACCGGGTTACGGTCCACCAGTCCGGCGAACATCGCCCGGCGGTAGAAGTGCGCCAGGCAGGCCAGGCGCTGCGCGATCGTCGCCGGCGCCGGCAATCTGCCGTCGGAAAGCGGTTCACGGGCGTAGCTCTCGACCGTCGCGAAGGTCGCCTCGAACGGCTCGATCCCCGCCCGCTCGAGCCACACAAGCCAGTCCGCCAAGTTGATCGCGTAGGCCTCCTGGGTGTGACGCCGTCCCTCGAACCGGCGCAGAAACGCAGCCGCGGCGTCCTCCGGGCGTCGCGAGCGATCAAGCCGCCGGCCGCCGCGCGCCAACGCAAGCAGGCTCTTGGAGAGCGCACGTCTTGCACTCGCGCGCGACCGGTCCCCCGCCTCGGGCAGCGCGGTCAGCACGCGAGGCGTCGAGGTGCTGCCTGCCGATCGCGCCCGTGTCGGCGCTGCCGCACTCACCCGGGACGCCTGCCGCGCGCCGGGGACAGGGAGCGTTGCGACGGTCAGGACGGACCGCGGTTCGTCGCCGCCGACCGGTGTCAGCCGCTCCCCGCAACCCGAGCAAAACACCGCGTCCGCGCTCACGGTCCGGTCGCACCGCGGGCACGCGCGCTCAACCTCGCTCATGCTCGTTCCCTCTCCTGGACACGCACACGGTCATAACCCTCGCCCATAAAGATACGACCACGCCGGTTTCAGGGCAATCAATTCATCCGAATTACCTGCTCAGAGCGCCACGCGCCACGCTCTGGCGTCGTCGGTGATGTGCGGTCGTGGGACCCGGCCGAACGGCCGCCGCCAGTTCTCAAAGAGCAATAGTTCACCCTCGCCCGGTCGCAGCCGCAACTCCGTCGCCACGTCCGCCTCGTCCGGAAGGTCAAAGAGCGCGAGCACGTCGGTGTCCTCGAACACCTCGTCATACAGCGCATCGAGCTCTTCGCTGAGCCGCTCGTTGTCTGCCTCCAGTCGCGCGACCAGGGTCGGGTCGATCGTCGCCGCCGGCTGCTGTACCCCCTCCCCGCGCGTCGCGACCACCAGCCTCCCTTGAGCGAAGATCGCGTGGGCCGCAAGCTCCGACAGTGTGTCCGGCAGGAACGGGTTGTCGCTCACCAGCAGGTTGCGCGTCAGCTTGAGCACCGCGGCGAACTCGTGCACGAACCGCTGGTCGTATCGATCGCGGTAGCGGGCGGGAAGAACCCGGCCGTCAACCAACCGCCCGGCGGCCCGAGGCTGCTCGACCGCGACCGCGTCAAGCAACAGGTCGGTCGCGAGCACGATCAGCTGCTTGGTGCGGTAATCGACCGTCGGGTACTCAGATGCTGGCCCCAATGACACGGAAAGACGGCTCGTTCGCGCTCGTTTGACTCTTCACTCAGCTCTGCAGCGCGAAATTGAATCACATTAGAGACCGCAACGTTTCTATTCCCATGACCCCAGGCCCGTGCGGCCAACGTTCGCGGGTAGTCTTTCCGACCATGGCTGACGCAAGAGATCACCGGCAGGACGGCCAGACGCCACAACTGACGATCGAGCAGTTCGCCGCCGAGACGGGAATGTCGCAGAGCAACATCCGCAGCTACCGATCACGGCACCTGATACAGGCGCCCGTGATCCGCGACGGGGTCGGCTACTACGGCGACGAACACATCGCCCGCGTCCGCCGGATCGTCGAGCTGCAAGCCCAGGGGCTGAAACTGAGCGAGATCGAGCAGCTGCTCGCCGGGCGCCGCCCGTCGGTCGAGCAGCTCGCCGAGCTCGCCGGCGTGATCAGCGCCCCGTTCGAAATCGACCCTCCTGAAGTCCTCACACGTGACCAGCTGACCGAGCTGGTCGGCCCAACCGACGAGGGCGACATCGCCAAGGCACAGCAGCTCGGCCTGCTCATCGCTGCCGGCGACCGCACGTTCGAAACCCCGAGCCCCGCGCTGCTGCGCGCGATCGCCGACGCCGTGGCACGCGGCGTGCCCGTCACAGACGCGCTGAACGTGATCGAGCAGGTCAGACGCAACTGCGAGCAAACCTCCGCGACGTTCATCCAACTCTTCGTCGACCACGTCTGGACCCCCTTCGACCAAGCCGGGTTACCAAACGAACAGTGGCACGAGGTCACCAGCGCGATCGAGGAACTACGCCAGCTCGCCTCCGAGGTCCTGCTCGCGGTCTTCAAGCAAACGATGGAAGCCGAAATCGAACGCGCCTTCAGCGAAATCGCACAGCAGCTGGCCGCGCGCAGCCACCAGCCCAACTCCTGACCCGTCAGCGGCCGCGCTTGGCCTGCTCGGACAGCGTGCGGCCGAACGCCTGCTCGACCTCGGCCGCCATCGTCTGCTGGAACAGGCCGAGCATCGCATCTGACGCCAGCGGCCGCAGCCGCTCGATCGCGGCCGTGATGCGCGGCCAGCCCTCACTGGGGCGTCCGGCCGCGTCGAACGGCTTCCAGACTTCATCCAGGAACAGCCGGACGAAGACCTTGGACATCAGCTCACATTCGTGACGCATGCGCGCGAGCAGGTCCAGCACCGCCCCAAACGCCACATCCTCGGCCATCACCTGCTCGGCGGCCTGCAGCATTCTCGGGCTCGGCGCCTCATAGAGGTCGTCACCGATCGCGACGAACAGGCCGAGCTTCTGCGCTCGCGCCACGTCGGGCTCGCTCAGCTCGCCGAGGCGCTCGGTCAGCTCGGCGCCGCTGAGCACCTCCGAGGACTCGGTCTCCGGCGGCGCAGTGACCGCGCGCTTGAGCCCCAGGAACTGCTCGACCGAGGGACCGCGCTGGTCGAGCACACGCTCGATCGCGCTCAGCTTCAGCCCGAGCGCCTGGAGCTCCTGGATGATGCTCAGCCGAGCGACGTGCTCCTCACCGTAGTAGCCGATGCGCGCCCTGACCTCGGGCGGCGGCAGCAGCCCGCGGGACTGGTGGTGGCGGATGTATCGCACCGACATGCCGGTGCGCGAGGCGAGCTGCTCGACCGTGAGGTTGGGCCCCGGCCCGGAACCGTGGCCCGGCTCCGGCCCCGAAGCGCCCTCCAGCCCGGCCGAGGCAACCACCTTGAGCGGACGTTCGCTGGCCACGCACCACAGAGTACGCGCCGCCGCCCCCGCAAAGTCCCCTTGACGATTACCTCAAACGATGTAACCTATAACGAGTCATCCCTCTCCCCACAAGGTGGTGCTCGCGGGCTCCCGGGCCCGCGAGCACCACTCGGACCAGGACGGGAGCAACAAGAGAGGCAGAAATGACCGCACTTTCAACCCGCACCACGCTCACCGAGGACTACACGGACCTGCTCCGCACGCTCTCCGAGGGGTCGGTGCACGTCAACTTCGACCCGTACCTTGACATCGCCTGGGATTCGCCCGAGCTCGCTGTCGACTTCAACGACCCGCGCTGGGTGCTGCCGCCGGAGCTCGATCCGCTCGGCGGCACGCGCTGGTACCAGGAGCAGCCGCTCGATCGCCAGATCCAGATCGGCCGCTGGCGCCTGGCCAACATGATCCGCGTCGGCGCGGCGTTCGAGAGCGTTCTGATCCGCGGCCTCATGCACTTCGTGATGACGCTGCCGAACGGATCGCCCGAGTTCCGCTACTGCCTCCACGAGATGACCGAGGAGTGCAACCACATCCAGATGTTCCAGGAGCTCGTGAACCGCATCGGCGCCG
>WQWK01000178.1 GCA_009785395.1 Conexibacteraceae bacterium | reverse complement strand
TCGAGAATCTGATCGACGTTCTCTGCCGTCGAGCGTTCCCGGTCGGTATCTTCGATCCGCAGCACGAGCGTCCCCGGACCCTCGTCGCCCTCCGCTCCGGGGGCACGCGCCAACAGCCAGTTGTACAGGGCCGTGCGGGCGCCACCGATGTGCAGCGCCCCGGTCGGGGATGGAGCAAAACGAACCCGCATTGAGATCTCGAGCGCCCATCCTAGTGTCATGCTGATCGGAGCCCACGTATCACCGGCCGGCGGGCTCGAGAAAGCCGTCTCACGGGGGGTCGAGCTCGGCGCCGATTCGATCCAGATCTTCAACCAATCCCCCCGGATGTGGCGTCCGACGAAGTACGGCGACGATGACTTCGCCGCATTCCGCCAGGCGCGCGAGGCCAGCTCGATCGGCTCGGTGCTGATCCACGCCGTGTACCTGCTCAACTGTGCCTCCGAGGACCCCGAGATCCGTGCCAAGTCGCTGACGTCGCTGACGCATTCGCTCCGGGTCGGCGATGGGATCGGGGCCACCGGGGTCGTGCTGCACCCGGGCTCGGCCAAGGGCGGGGATGCAGACAGCGCGATCAAACGGGCCGGAGCGGTGATCGCCGAGGCGCTCGCCGAGTCCGATCGCTGCGCGCTGCACCTCGAGGACACCGCGGGCGCCGGCGGCACGCTCGGTCGCTCGTTCGACGAGCTGGCCGCTCTGATTGAGGCCGCCGGAGGCGCAGCTCGGCTCGGACTCTGCCTCGACTCGTGTCACCTGCTGGCCTCCGGATACGAGATCGGGACGGTCGAGGGGCTCGACGCCACGCTCGAGGAGTGCGAGCGCACGGTCGGCCTCGGGCGGCTCCATTCACTGCACGTGAACGACTCGATGACGCCGCTCGGCTCCAACCGCGACCGGCACGCACCGCTGGGCGAGGGCGAGCTGGGGGCCGACGGCATCGCGGTGTTCCTGTCGGACGAGCGCTTCGACGAGCTTCCGTGCGTACTCGAGACCGGGCGCGACGACGGCCGCCTGACCGCAGCGGATGTCGCGCTCGCGAAACGACTGCGCCAGCGGGGACTGCGTGATCGCACCGGTCAGAACAGGTAGGTTTCTGCACTAGTGACGCAGGCGAGCGCAGCCGACGCGCTGGTGATCTTCGGGATCACCGGTGATCTCGCACGGAAGATGACCTTTCGCTCGCTCTACCGGCTCGAGCGGCGCGGGCTCCTGGACACGCCGATTCTGGGTGTAGCCGTCGACGATTGGACCGTCGAGCACCTGGTCGACCGGGCCCGCGAGGCGATCACCGAAACCGGCGAGCCGCTCGATGAACAGGTCTTTGCGCGATTCGCGGGACGGCTGCGCTACGTCAGCGGCGATTTCGGCGACGCGGCAACCTTTCGCCGCGTTGCCGACGCGCTTGCGGACGTCCACAACCCCACCTTCTACCTCGAGATTCCGCCCTCGCTGTTCGAGCGGGTGATCGCGGGCCTGGCCGACGTCGGGCTGACGCAAGCCGGCCAGCGGGTCGTCGTCGAGAAGCCATTCGGCCACGACCTCGCATCGGCCCGGCAGCTGGCCGCCGATCTGCATCAGCACATCGCCGAGGACCAGCTGTTCCGGATCGATCACTTCCTCGGGAAGATGGGGCTCCAGGAGATCCTCTACCTGCGCTTTGCCAACACGATCCTCGAGCCGGTGTGGAATCGCTACTACGTCAGCTCGGTGCAGATCACGATGGCTGAGACGGTCGGCGTCGAGGACCGCGGCCACTTCTACGACCCGGTGGGTGCGCTGCGCGACGTCGTCGTCAACCACCTCCTGCAACTGCTCGCAGCGACAGCGATGGAACCGCCGGCGGGGGGCGACGCGGCAACCCTGAAGGACGCCAAGTACGCGATCTTGCGCTCGATCAGCGATGCTGACCCCGCCCGCTACGTTCGCGGCCAGTACGACGGCTACCTGTCGGTCGACGGCGTCGCTCCGGACTCGCAGACGGAGACCTATGCGGCGCTGCGCCTCGAGATCGACAACTGGCGTTGGGCGGGCGTCCCGTTCTTCGTCCGTACCGGCAAGCGGATGGCCACGAAGCTGACCGAGGTCCGGCTTGTGTTCCACCACCCGCCGCGGCTCGCGTTCATCCCCGCCAACCGACGCCGACCCGAGCCCAGCCAGCTGGTCATCAAGGTCGACCCCGCGACCGGGATCAGGGTGGTACTCGACGCGCATCGCGCCGACCTGCCTGGGGCCGGCGGGGTCCATCTCGACATGGAGTTCGCCAGCGAGGGCGGCGAGGATGCGACCCCCTACGAGGTCCTGCTGCACGCGGCGCTGGTTGGCGACGCGACGCCGTTCACCCGCCAGGACAGCGTCGAGGAAAGCTGGCGGGTGGTGACGCCGCTGCTCGACGCGCCGCCGCCCGTCCACAGCTACGCCCAGGACTCCTGGGGGCCCGAGGCGGGCGACCGGCTGACGAACGGCTTCGGGGGCTGGCGCAAGCCGTGGCTTCATAAGACGTCTGGCCCAATCGCTACCGAGTGATCCTGACGACGGCCGGCGAGCGAGCGATCGCGACGCCGCCGGCGCCGACCAGCGCCAGCCCCGCGACCAGTGCTGCGACTCGGCCGGCTCCGCCCATCCAGGCCTCGACTCCGCCCCACAGCGCCATGATCACCGGGAGCGGCTCCTGCACCGCGCCGATCACGGGCGCCACCAGCACCGGCGAGCGCCGCTGCAGGGCGCTGTTCTCCTGGACGAACGCGACCGCGCCGAGAGCCAAGACCCCCGCCAGCCAGACCGCCGCCGGCAGCCAGCGGCCCGCGGCCAGCGCGTTGGACAGGAGCTTGTCGGCGAAGTCGACCCACGCGTAGCCGAGACCGGCGCCGAGCGCCAGCCACAGCCCCTGCGGGCGCCGCAGCCGGCTCACCGCGAACACGGCCAGCGCCGCGAGTCCGACGAGGGCGACCGGGGGCGCCAGCCTCGACGCCGGCGGATGCACGACCGAATGGTGCGGCGCGGCGGCGATCACGACGCTGACGCCAGCCGCGATCGCCAGCGCGGCGAGCACCTCGACCCAGCCCAGCTGCTCCTTCATCCAGAACCGTGCCAGCGCCAGCAGGATCAGCTGGAAGCAGGCAAGCACCGGCTGCACGACGGTGATCGGTGCGAACGCCAGCGCCAGCACCTGCAGCGGCAAACCGAGCATCAACAGCAGCGTGCCGAGCAGCCAGCGGGGGCGGCGCAGCAGCCGCGCGATCAGCGCCAGCTGCACCGATTCCTCAAGCGGCGTCATTCGCGCCTCGGACGCCTGCAGCACGATCGCCAGGGCATTGACGAACGCGGCAGCGAACGCCGCCAGCACTCCGACCCAGGTCAACCGTGACGCCCCAGCGCGACGATCAGCTCGGCCGCATCGGCCAGCGCGCTGGTGTCGAGCGGCGCCGGCCTGGCGCCGGCGAGCGCGCGCTGGATCGCCGGGCCCAGCGCCGCGCGGGTGGGAGCCCACTCGGCCAGCCCGCGTGCGGCGAGCGCCCTGGCGTGGTTGCGGACGTGCGCGACGCCGGTCCCGAAGTTGATCAGCGGGCAACCGACGAGCCGCGCCTCGAGCGCGGTCGTCCCGCCGGTTGTGTGGACGAGCACGTCGGCGGCCGACATCAGCTCTGGCATCAGGTCGGTAAACCCGAGCATTTGGACCCGGCTGTGTGCCGCAAATCGCCGCTCGAGCTGATGCCGGACGCCGTCGTTGCGGCCGGACAGACATACGACGATCGCGTCCGGCACCGTGTCGAGCGCCGTCCGTGCCGCGCCGGCGAGGTCGCCCATCCCCCAACCACCGCCGGAGACGACGATCACGGGCAGCTCGGCCGGGAGTCCGAGGGCGGCCCGAGCCTGCGACCGCGACGGCGGCGCCAGGAAGCGGCCGTCGACCAGCGGCCGGACTGTCGCCGCCCGGCCCGGACCAGCGATCCGCTCGACCTCGTCGACGGCCTCCGGCCATGAGAGCAGGTGCAGGTCGATCCCCGGGTGCGCCCAGTAGTGCAGCCCGGCCGGATCGGAGATCGAGGAACAGACCGGGACCGGCAGGCGGTCCCGGGCCCGCAGCTCGCCGAGCGCGGCGCTCAGCACTGGATATTCCACCGCCACCACGTCGGCGCCGAACTTCGCGATCGTGCGTCTCAGCCCCCTGGAACCGAGCACTGCCAGCGCCAGGTGCGCCAGTCGCCTCGGTCGAGCGTGTTCATAGAACACCCGGTAGGCGAGCTCATAGGTCCAGCCGATCCGCTCGAGGTGCAGTTCGAACCCCCTCGTGAGAAACCGCCCGAGGCGGGCGCCGACGACATCGAGATCGGTCCGCAGCCCGACCTCGCTCACCTCATCGCGCCGGCGCAGCAGCGCGGTCAGGTTGCGGGCGACCGTGACATGGCCGGCACCGACCTCGGCGCACAGCACGAGCACGCGCAGCCGCCGACCGCCAGCCTCAGTCTCCGGCTGGCCCCTCACCCGTCATCGGCGTCAGGATCGCCGGGCCGAGCAGCGAGGCGAGCTCGGACAGCAGGCTCGCGCTGCGCCGAACCCGGTAGCCGGGCCCGAGCCGCAGCTGTCGGGCGCCCCGGCTGGTGGCTAGTTCGATGACCACCTCCGCCTTCCCGGGGAAGCTGGCGAGGACGTCCCCGAGCTCCGCGAACACGGTGCCCGGCAGGGCGGTGGCGTTCAGGCGGATCCGTAGCGGCGCGGCCGCCGCCGCGGCCTTGGCGGCCTCGCGCTCGGCGCTGGCGAGCTCCTCGCTGGAGGGCTCGAAGCGCTCGACCGTCTGCACGATCAGGCACGTTCGACCCGCCTCCTTGTGGTCGATCTTGCCCTTGACGAGGACGACCATATCCTGCTGGATCGCCGCCTGGCACTCCTCGAGCGTGTCGCCGAAGATCACGAGCTCGACCGAGCCCTCGAGGTC
>WQWK01000177.1 GCA_009785395.1 Conexibacteraceae bacterium | reverse complement strand
CGGCGTCGTCAAGCTTGCCGATCTCCTGCTCGGCCACGAACGTCTGGCCGGAGGACGGCACGTCGAGCCCGGCCATGCAATGCACGAGCGTCGACTTGCCTGAGCCGGAGGGCCCCATCACGGCCGTGAAGCAGCCGGATTCGAACGCAACGCTGACATCGTCCAGTGCGCGGACGGCGACATCGCCGGTGCCGTAGATCTTTGAGAGGCCGACCGCTCGCGCGGCTGCCGTGCCTGCGGTGGTGGCCACATCGAGTGAGTTCGTGATCATGCCGCCAAGCTACGCCGCGAACGTGGGCGTGTCATCGGCGCACGGGTCGATTTTCACCCTCCACCCGTGGGTGTAGCTGACAGCCACAAAGCGTCCACCCGCAAGCCGATGACATGCCACCGCTGCCGGGCTTATCGTTACCGGCACGATGCGTGCGATGTACAGGTGGCTGACCGGACAGGCGCTCCTCGAGGGTGAGCCGCGCGTGTCCGAAGCGGTCTGGATCCGCGGCATGTCGCTGTTCACGCTCGGCGCGCTGCTCATCCTCACTTTCACCTCCACTCCGCACCCCGCGCTGAGCGGCATCGGGCTCAGGGTGCTGCTGGCGACGCTCGCGTTCATCGCCTGCGCCGTCGCCGCGATCGCGATCAACTCGAACTCGCCGCCCCACACCCGCACCCTGCAGTTGGCGCTTGTGCTCGTGGGTGCCGTCATCGCCTCGGATCTGATGGCGGACTGGCAGCCGAACGGCTTCTGGTATGTCGGCCCGTACTTCGTCGCGATCCTGGCGGCGTGGCGGCTCGACACCCTGCCGGGCCTGGCGCTGGTCGCGTTCTCGCTGTCCGGCCCGGTGATCGGCTCGGCAATGCAGGGACATACCGGCACGGCTCTGACGCTGCCCAGTGGCGTGATCCCCTGGTACCTGGTGATGCGCCTGTTCGCGAAGCTGCGTGACCAGCGCGACGAGCTCGACGCGTCGCGGAGCGCGGAGGCGCGGGCGGCCGCGGCCGCCGAGCGCAGCCGCATGGCGCGCGAGATGCATGACGTGCTGGCGCACTCGCTCTCGGCGCTGGCGCTGCAGCTGGAATCGACGCGGCTGCTCGCCCGCGACCGTGACGTCGACCCGGAGGTCGCCCGCGCGATCGACCGGGCCCACGGCCTTGCCGCCAGCGGGCTCGACGATGCTCGCCGCGCGATCGCGGCGGCCCGCGGCGATGAGCTGCCCGGTCCTGAGCGGCTGGAGGCGCTCGCCACCGCCTTCGGCGACCAGAGCGGCGTACCCGTCGCCGTCGAGGTGCACGGCGAGCCGCACGAGCTGCCGGCGGACGCACGGGTCGCCCTGTACCGCACCGCCCAGGAGGCGCTCACCAACGTGCGCCGGCACGCGGACGCCGAACGTGTGCGACTGAGCCTCGACTACACCGCCGACCGTACCGTGCTCGTGGTCGAGGACCACGGCGCCCCCGGCGCCCCGCCGCCGCTGCACCCGGATGTCGCGGACAGCGGGTATGGGCTCACCGGGATGCGCGAGCGCGCGGCGCTGCTCGGCGGGGAACTGCTGGCGGCACCGACCCTCGACGGCTTCCGCGTCGAGCTGCGGCTGCCGACGTGAGCGTGCGCGTACTGCTCGCGGATGACCAGCGGCTCGTGCGCGAGAGCCTGGGCACGATGCTGGGGCTGCTCGACGGGATCGAGCTGACCGGCAGCGCCGCCGACGGCGCCGAGGCTGTCAGGCTGTCGGCAGAGCTGCGCCCGGACATCGTGCTGATGGACCTGCGCATGCCGCGGATGGACGGGATCGAGGCGACGCGGCTGCTGCGCGAACGGATGCCGGAGATCGGCGTGATCGCGCTGACCACATATGCGGATGACGAGAGCGTACTCGGAGCGCTGCGGGCCGGCGCGCGCGGCTACCTCACCAAGGACGCCTCGAGCGAGGACATCCGCGCGGCGATCCTGTGCGTCGCATCGGGCTCGGCGACGATCGACCCGGCGGTCCAGCACCTTGTGGTGGCTGCGCTGGCCAGCGGGCCAGCGCAGACGGAAGCGCCTCTGCCGACCCTGCCTGACGAGCTCACACCGCGCGAGGCTGAGGTGCTCGTGCTGATCGCCGAGGGCCTCAGCAACGTGGAGATCGCCGCGCGCCTGCAGGTCAGCCCGACGACCGTCAAGTCCCACATCAACCACATGTTCGGTAAGGCCGGGATCCGCGACCGCGCGCAGGCTGTGAACTACGCCTACCGGACCGGGCTCGCGCGGCCGCCCGGATAGACGGAGGCTCCCGAAGTTCGTTAGCTTCGGTTGATATGACGAATTGGGGCGTACTGCTGCCGACCTTCGACCCGCTGCGCAGCGGTGAGCCGCTCCCGGTGGCCGAGGCGGCGCGGCTGGTCGAGCAGGCGGGCTTCGACTCGGTCTGGGCCGGCGACCACCTCAAGTGTCCGGCGCCGGTGCTCGACGCCACGATCTGCCTGGCAGTCGCCGCCACCGTGACCGAGCGGGTGCGGATCGGCCTCAGCGTGATGCTGCTCGGCATGCGTCCGCTCGCGTGGGCGGCCAAGCAGATCGCCACCCTGCAGCAACTGTCGGACAACCGGCTGCGACTCGGGGTCGGGGTCGGAGGCGAGTTCGCGCAGGAGTACGAGGCGGCCGAGGTGCCACTGAAGCAGCGCGGTGGGCGCCTGGACCGCGCCCTGGAACTGCTCCCCCGGTTCCTCGAACCCGGCAACGAGCACTCACTCGATCCCTCGGCACCGATGCCGCCGGTGCTCGTCGGCGGGCGCAGCGACCGCGCCGTCGAACGGGCGGCGCGCTTCGGCGACGCGTGGCTGCCGATGTGGATCTCGCCGGAGACGCTCGCCCAGCGGGGCGAGCGTCTCCGCGAGCTGGCCGCAACCCACGGCCGCCCCGCTCCCGGCATCTCACTGCTGGTGCTGGCGCACGTCGACGATGACCTCGCCAAGGCCCGCGCGCAGGCCGACGCGCACCTGCGCGGCCAGTACGGGATGGGGCTCGAGCTGGTCGAGCGCTGGACCGCCTTCGGCCCCTCCGATCGGGTGGCTGAATTCCTCGAGCCCTATACCGCGGCCGGCGTCAGCGAGATCCTGCTGCTGCCGCTCGGCTCGCACCCGCTCGAACAGGTGCAGCGGCTTGCCGACGTCGCCGGCGCAATAGGATCGCTCGCCGACGCGATCTGATCGCAGAAGGCGCAGAAGGGATCGCAGAAGGAGATGTCTTTGAGCAGCACCGCCCAATACACGTACAGCCCCGAGCAGTTCCGGCAGGTCTTCGAGCACCGCTTCGGGTACCTCGCGGGTGTGCGGCGCAACAGCCTGAGGTTCGCCTCGCGCCCGGCGCTGCACGATCCCGTCAGCGGCCGGCGCTGGACGTACGCGCAGCTTTGGGAGGACAGCGGACGCCTCGCCGCCGGGCTCCGCGCCCACGGCGTCGGAGCCGAGGACGTGATCGTCTTCGACCTGCTCAACGGGCCCGAGTTCGCTCTCACCTGGCTCGCGGCCCAGCGCCTCGGCGCCGTCGCCACGCCGATCAACTTCCGGCTCGCGGCCGGTGAGGTCGCGCACGTGCTCGACGACTCGCGCCCCAAGGCGTTCATCTTCGACGCGAGCCTCACGACGGTCATCGGCGAGGCGCTCGCGCGCGCCACGCCCAGCCCGGCGCTCGTGGTCGGCGTCGATCACGAGGACTGGGACAGCCCGGCCGGCGAAGCAGCGGCGAGCCGGCCGCAGCAGCAGATCACATTCGGCGAGCTGTTCGCCGACGCGGCGACCGCAGCGCCGCCCGCGCCCGACCGCTCGATCTACGCGGAGACGACGCGCCTCTACACCTCGGGCACGACCGGCCTGCCGAAGGGCGTCTCGCTGCCCGACATCGTCGAGGTGTTCTCCGCCCACGACGTGATCATGCACTTCCCGCTCACGCCCGAGGACCGCACGCTCAACATGACCCCGTGGTTCCACCGCGGCGGCCTCTACTCGGGCGGCCCCAACCCGGTCTTCTACGTCGGCGCCGAGGCGGTCCCGCTGCGTGCCTTCGACCCCGCGACCGTGCTCGACTGGGTGGCGGAGCACCAGCTCACCTTCCTGATCGGGGCGCCAACCAATCTCGCACTGCTGGGCGCCGAGCAGCAGGCCCGCCCGCGCGACCTCTCGAGCCTGCACGGGATCGTGACGATGGGCGCCCCCCTCGACCGCGAGGCCTGCCTGCGCTACCAGCAGCTGCTCACCCCCAGGATCTTCAACGGCTACGGCACGACCGAGGCCTTCTGGAACACGTTCCTGCGGCCCGTCGACCTGCCCGCCCACGCCGGCTCCGCGGGCCGGGCCTGCACCGACGACGATGTCGCTGTTGTGAAGGTCTTCGAGGACCGCTTCGCTCTGCCCGATGAGCTCGCCGCCCAGAACGGCGAGGAGGTCGGCGAGGTGATCGTGCGCTCGGTGAAGTCCGGCTACGCGTACGTGAACAACGACGCGGAGCAGGGGGCCCGCTTCCGCGACGGCTGGCTCTACATCGGCGACCTCGCCACCTGGGACGCCGACGGCTATGTGACGATCGTCGGCCGCAAGGACGACATGATCATCTCCGGCGGCGAGAACGTGCACCCGACCCAGGTCGAGGCGGTCCTGAACGAGCATCCCGGGGTGAGCGAGTCGGTCGTCGTCGGGCTGCCGGATGGACGCTGGGGCGAGCTGGTGGTCGCCTACGTTGTGCCCACCGGCGGTGTCCCGCTGGACACCGCCGTACTCGAGCGCTACACCCGGGACCACCCCATGCTCGCCGGCTACAAGCGCCCGCGCGCCTACCGCTTCGTCGATCAGATCCCGCTGACCGCGACCGGCAAGAAGCTCCACTACAAGCTGCGCGAGCAGGCCCGTGACGACGCCGCGGCGGGACTGCTGGAACAACCGTGAGCGCCGCCGGATCCGCAGGGCT
>WQWK01000176.1 GCA_009785395.1 Conexibacteraceae bacterium | reverse complement strand
GCAACCTCCAGCTGCGGCTCGGGATCACGACGCTGTTCGTCACCCACGACCAGTCCGAGGCGCTCTCGATCGCCGATCGCGTCGGCGTCATGCAGGCCGGCCGGCTCGAGCAGCTCGACACCCCTGAGAACGTCTACCGCCACCCCGCCACCGAGTTCGTCGCCGAGTTCGTCGGCGCGATGAACCGCCTGCCCGCGCGCGTCGGCGACGGCGGCGAGGTCCAGGTGCTCGGCCAGCGGCTGCGGATGAACAACCCGGAGGGGCGCGAGCCGGGCAGCGCGGTCGACGCGCTGCTGCGGCCCGAGACGCTGGCCGTGGTGCCCGACTCGGCCGGGGTCGGCGAGGTCACCGAGCGCACCTTCCTCGGCTCCGCGGTGCGGCTCACCGTAACGCTCGACGGCGGCCAGCGCGTGCTCGTCGAGACGTCTTCTCACGACGCGGGCGCGCCGCTTGGCGCCCGCGTCGGCTTGCGCGTGCTGGTCGACGCAGTAACTGTGGCCTAGTGCCCTGACGACACCTGCCAGGTATCCTCGGTCGCCCGTAGCGACCGAGAGAGGATGCCGAGATGGCCGTAGCCGCGTTTCCGGAGCTGACCGACGAGCAGCACGCGATCACGGAGATGGTGCGCCAGTTCGCCGACGAGCAGATCATCCCGAACGCCGAGCACTACGACCACGAGGACCTGTTCCCGGAGCCGATCGTGGAGCAGATGAAGGAGCTCGGCCTGTTCGGGGTCACGATCCCCGAGGAGTACGGCGGGATGGGGCTCGATCTGACCACCTACGCCATGATCGTCGAGGAGCTCTCGCGCGGCTGGATCTCGGTCTCCGGGATTGTCAACACGCACTTCATCGGTTCCTACCTGCTGATGAAGTTCGGCAACGAGGAGCAGAAGCAGAAGTACCTGCCGCGGATGGCGACCGGGGAGATCCGGGCCGCGTTCAGCCTGTCGGAGCCGGAGCTCGGCTCCGACGTGCAGGCGATCAAGACCTCGGGGCGCAAGCAGCCTGAGGGTGACTACGAGATCAACGGGCAGAAGATGTGGGTCACCAACGGGCTTCTGTCGACGCTCGTCTTCACGCTCGTGCGGACCGACCCCGAGGCCGAGCCGCCCTACCGTGGCATGACCTGTTTCATCTGCGAGAAGGAGCCGGGGGTGGGGGAGAACACGGGCCCGTACAAGGGTCTGAACGTGCCGCCGAAGATCAAGAAGCTCGGCTACAAGGGTGTCGAGTCGACCGAGCTGGTGTTCGACGGGTACCGCACGCCCGCCGACAGCATCCTCGGCGGCGAAGAGGACGGGCTCAACAAGGGCTTCGGGCAGATGATGGACGCTCTGGAGCTGGGGCGGGTGAACGTCGCCGCCCGCGGCGTTGGGATCGCGCAGCGCGCGCTGGAGCTTGCGCTGCGGTATTCACAGCAGCGCCGGACGTTCGGCAAGCCAATCGCGCAGCATCAGGCAATCCAGTTCAAGCTCGCGGACATGGCCACCCAGGTCGATGCCGCACGGCTTCTGACCTACCGTGCCGCGCGCATGAAGGACGCCGGGGCCCGCTCCGACATCGAGGCCGGCATGGCGAAGCTGTTCGCCTCGGAGGCCGGTCGCTTCTGTGTCGAGGAATGCCTCCGGATCCACGGCGGTTACGGCTACTCCAAGGAGTATGAGATCGAGCGCCTCTACCGCGACGCGCCGCTGCTGCTGATCGGCGAGGGCACCTCGGAGATCCAGCGGATGGTCATCGGCCGCAAGCTGCTGGAGCGCCACCGGCTGTAGTCAGCGGAATCGGATGCCTCCGTCAACGCCCGCAACGCCTGAGGGGGAGCTGCGCACGGCGATCGATCGTGGCGAGTTCGTGATGCGCTACCAGCCGATCCTCAACGTCGCGGACCACAGCTGGGCCGGGGTGGAGGCGCTGGTGCGCTGGGAGCACCCGGATCGCGGGCTGCTCAACCCTGACCAGTTCATCCCGCTGGCCGAGGAGACCGGCCTGATCGTGCCGCTGGGCAAGCTCGTGCTGGGGCTCGTGTGCGAGCAGGCGCGAAAGTGGTCACGGACGTTGCCCGACATCCACGTGGCCGTGAACGCGTCGGTCGTCCAGCTCGCGCACCCCGGGGCCGCGGACGACATCAAGGACATGGTTGAGCGCTCCGGAATGAGGCCCGGCGCGCTGATGCTGGAGGTGACCGAGTCGGCCGTGATGGAGGAACTCGACACGGTGCGGGAGGCGCTCGAGCAGCTCGAGGAGTTCGGCGTGCAGATTCTGATCGATGACTTCGGCACCGGTTACTCCTCGCTGGCGCGGCTCGGCGAGCTCCCGATCAGCGGCCTGAAGATCGACCAACGGTTCGCGCGGGGGCTTGGTCACGACCCCGCGGTGATGCCCGTGGTGCGGGCGATCGCGGACCTCGCGCGCGCCCACGGACTCGTGGTGGTGGTCGAGGGGATCGAGGACGGGGAGGCGCTGTCCGGCGTCGATGCGCTCGGGTGCGAGTACGCGCAGGGCTACCACCTCGGGCAGCCGGAGCCGGCGCCGGTGATCGAGGAGCTGCTGGCGGTGCCGCTGCAGGCCGGCAGCGGGCTCGCGTAGACTCTCGCGCCTGTCTGCTCCCTCCGACACCAGGGCACTGATCGAGACCGGCATCCGCCGGTTCCTCGAGGAGGTGCCGGGACTCGCGCCGCTCAAGATCGTGGCCGGCCTCGAGCTGCACGGCCGCGGTGACGTCCAGCTCTATCGCGTCGAGATGCCCGGGCCGCAGGTGACCAAGGCGATCCCCAGCGACGCGAAGGTCACGCTCGAGATCCGGCGTGACCGCTTCAACGAGCTGGTCGCCAAGGGCCATGTCGCCGACTGGCGCCAGGCGTTCGAGCACGGCGACGCGCGCGCGACGGGGATCGACCAGTACCTGAAGCTGATCGTCAAGGTCGTCGAGGCACAGGAAGAGCGCACGCGCACGCGTCGCGCGCGGCGTCCGTAGCCTCGTCGCGGCTCTCAGCCCGCTTCGATGTCGAGGCGGTTCACTGCCGGCTCAGGCCGCCGGGAGCACGCGCTCGGCGAGCGCCTCGGCCTCGATCAGCTGCTGGTCGACCAGCTTCAGCCCCGCGTCCCAGAAGCCGGGGTCGGCGAGGTCGACGCCGACGATCTGACCGAGCTCCTCCGGGGTGCGCGAGCCGCCGGCGCCGAGCATCTCCAGGTACTTCGGGACAAGATCGGGGCCGACCTCCTGGTAGCGGCCGTACACCGACAGCGCCAGCAGCTGCCCGTAGGCGTAGGCGTAGACGTAGCCCGGGGTGTTGATGAAGTGGGGGATGTAGGACCACCAGGAGTGGTAGCCCCCGGTGATCTCGACGGCGTCGCCGAGCATCTCGGCCTGGCTCTCGACCCAGGCGGCGTTGATGTCCTGGGCGGAGAGCTCGCCCTGGTCGCGGCGGCGCGTGTGCACGAGGTGCTCGAAGCGGTTCATCGCCATCTGCCGGAAGACGGTCGCGATCGCGTCGTCGATGCGGCCGGCGAGCAGTTCGAGGCGCTCGCTGTCACTGCCCGACTCCTCCAGCAGCCGCTCGAATACGAGCGTCTCCCCGAACACCGACGCGGTCTCGGCGACCGTCAGCGGCGTGCCCTGGTGGAAGATCCCCTGCTTCTCGGCGAGCGCGGAGTGCAGACCGTGGCCGAGCTCGTGCGCGATCGTCAGCACATCACGGCGGCGCGCCGTGTAGTTGAGCATCACGTACGGGTGCACGCCGGTGACGGTGGCGCAGAAGGCGCCGCCGCGCTTGTTCTCGCGCACCGGCGCGTCGATCCAGCTCTCGTCGAAGAAGCGGCGCGTGATTGCGCCCGCCTCGGGCGCGAACGCTGTGTAGGTCTCGACGACCATGTCGCGCGCGTCCGCATAGGCGAAGAGCGGCTCGCTGCTGGCGACGGTCGCGCTGCGGTCATAGTCCTTGAGCTTGTCGACGCCGAGCAACCGCGCCTTCAGGCGGTACCAGCGCTGCGGGATGTCATAGCGCCCGCGCACCGCATGGATCAGCGCCAGGACCGACTCGTCGGAGGCCTCGTTGGCGAGGTTGCGCGCCGCCAGCCAGTGCGGGTACCTGCGCAGGCGATCGTCGACCGACTTGTCGTAGAGCAGCGTGTTGAAGATGAACGCGCGCGTGCGCAACCCGGGGTCCAGCGCGGCGGTGACCGCCTCGGCCGTGGTGCGGCGCGTCTCCCCGTCCGGGCTGAGCAGCATCGACAGCGCCTGGTCGAGCGGGATCTCGCCGCCGTCGCCGTCCGCACTTCCGTCTCCGGCGTCGACGCGGATCGCGGAGACCTGTTCCTCGAACAGCCGTGTCCACGAGGCATGTGAGGAGAGGCTCTTCTCGGCCATCACCTTCTCCTCGGGCTCCGTCAGCAGGTGCGGGCGGTAGCGCCGGGCGCTGCGCAGATGGTGGGCGCAGAACTCGAGGTCGACCCCCGAGGCGCTGAGCAGCGCCTCGGCCTGCTCGTCTTCCAGGGCAGCCCACTCGAGGTCGAAGAACAGGAGCTGTGTCTCGAGCTGGGTGCCGCGCTCCTGCACCTTCTGCAGCAGCGCCCCGCGGGCCGGGTCGGCGGTGTCGGTCGTGAACTCGAGCGATGCGTACGAGCCGGCGCGGTCGACCAGCTCGCCGATCGCGGCCAGCTCGAGCATCGCCTCGCGCAGGCCGGCGGCGTCGAGCGTCGCGATCCGGCCCGCATATTCGGAAGCGAAGGCCGCGCCGCGTGCGAGCGCGTCGTCGAGCAGCCGTTCGACTCCGGCATCGCCCTCGCCGTTGACGATCGGCGCCAGATCCCAGGCGCTCTCCAGCAGTTCAGGGTCGGCGAGCAGTTCGGCCGCTGTGGTTGTCATGGCCGCGAGACTACTGGAGCGGGTGCTGCTGGAGCGGTGCTACTGGAGCGGGTGCAACTCCAGCCGGCGGCTGCCGCCGACCGCGACCG
>WQWK01000175.1 GCA_009785395.1 Conexibacteraceae bacterium | reverse complement strand
TCTCGAAGCCGGCGCCGATCAGGCGATTGCGGACGGCGACGGCAAGCGCGGCGGCGCCCGGGGTGTCGCTGTGCAGGCAGATGGTGCGGAAGCGGTGCGTCTGGGCGAGCTCCTGGGCGTGCATCACCACGGCGTCCGGCGAGCTCAGCACGGCGTCCGGCTGCTCGCGCGGCACGAGCGTGCCGTCGGGCAGGTAGGCGCGGTCGGCGAAGCCCTCGGCGACGCCGTCGATCCCGCGCGCGACGGCGACCCGCAGAATCTCCGAGCCGGGTGGCCCGACGAGTTTCAGCCCGTCGCCGATGGTTGTGATCGCGTCGACGATGACTGCTGCGCGGAGCGGGTCGACGGCGGCGCGGTTGTAGAGCGCGCCGTGCGGCTTGACGTAACCTACGGCGCCGCCGACCGAGGCGGCGACCGCCTGCAGCGCCTCGATCTGCTGGATGATCTGGCCGCTGAGCGTCAGCGGATCGACGTCCACGTCGCGCCGCCCGAACCCTTCGCGGTCCAGGTATGACACGTGCGCTCCGATCCGCTTGTGCAGCCGCACCGCTTCCGCGCACACAGCAAGCATCGTCTCCGCGTCGCCGGCGTGGAAGCCGCAGGCGACGTTCGCGCTTGACACGCCAGCGAGGATCGCCGCGTCAGCGGCGATCCCATCGGCGCCCGGCCGCTCACCGACGTCCGCGTTCAGGTCGATCACGGGCGGGTGGGACACGGCACTAGACCCTGCGGACGTCGATCCGCAGCTCGAGCGCGTCGATCGTCACCGGCGCCACGGAGCCGTCCAGGCGCGGGTAGTCGACCGCCACGGCCAGGGTCTCGCCGGCGATGTACTCCTCGTACTCGCGGGCGGCCGTCATCAGTTCCGGGGCACCGTCGAGACTCAGCGCGATCCGGTCGGAGATGTCGAACTCGGCGTCGCGGCGGGCGGCCTGGATCGCGTGGACGATCTCCCGCGCCCAGCCCTCCGCTCGCAGCGAGTCGTCGATCTCCAGCTCGAGCGCGACGGCGTGCGAGCCCTCGCGCTCGACCTGGTAGCCCTCGAGCGGCTTCATCGAGACGAGCAGATCGTCGGCACCGAGCGTGTGCTCGGTCCCGCCGACGTCGATCGCAACCGTGCCGCCCTCGCGCACCGCCGTCGCGGCGCGGGCGGCATCGAGCCCGGCGACGGCAGCCGCGACCAGCGGCATCTGCTTGCCGAAACGCGGTCCGAGCGTGCGGTAGTTGGGCTTCACCTCGACCTCGCCGAGCTCGTCGGCCTCGGACACGAAGCGCAGCTGGCGCACGTTGAGCTCGTCACGCACGACCTCAGCGAGCCGCTCGATCGCCGAGCGCTCGTCACCCGCCGCGACCACCACGGCCGCGTGCAGCGGCTGGCGCAGCTTGACCTTCGCCTGCGATCGAGCTGCGAGGCCGAGGCGCACCGTCTCACGGGCGACGGCCATCGCCGCCTCGAGCAGCCGGTCCCGCTCGCCGGCGACGGGGAAGTCGCAGAGGTGCACGCTCGCCTCGGCCCCGTCGAGGTTCTCATAGATCTCGTCGGCGATGAACGGGGTGAACGGGGCGAGCAGCTTCGCGACCGTGGTGAGCGCGTGATGCAGCGTCGCCATCGCGGCCGGATCGCCGTCCCAGAAGCGACGGCGCGAGCGGCGCACATACCAGTTGGAGAGCTCGTCGACGAAGTCGGCGATCGCACGGCCCGAGGCGGTGGCGTCGAAGCCGTCGAGGCCGGTCCGAACCGTCTCGATCGTCGCGTTCAGCCGTGACAGCACCCAGCGATCCAGCTCGGTGAGCTCGACCGCAGCGAGTGACAGTGACTCGGGCGAGACGTCATTGGCGTTCGCATACATCACGTAGAACCCGTATGTATTCCACAGCTGCAGCATGAACTGGCGGACGGCCTCACCCAGTGACTCGAGCGAGAAGCGGTAACCGTCCCACGGGTATTTGGAGGTGAAGAAGTACCAGCGGAACGCGTCGGCTCCGAACGTGTTCAGAACGTCCCAGGGCTCGACGATGTTGCCCTTGGACTTGCTCATCTTCTGGCCGGTCTCGTCGAGGATCAGCCCCAGACAGACGACGTTGCGGTACGAGCTCTGGTCGAACAGCAGCGTCGCCACCGCCAGCATCGAGTAGAACCAGCCGCGCGTCTGGTCGAGCGCCTCACAGATGTAGTCGGCAGGGAAGTGCGCCTCGAACTGCTCGTTTGCCGCGTGCAGTTCGGCACGGTCGACCGACGGCATCGCGCCGAAAGACGCGAACGGCATCGACCCCGAGTCGAACCACACGTCGATCACGTCGGGCACGCGCTTCATCGGCTCGGAGCAGTCCGAGCACGGAAAAGTCACGTCGTCGACGAACGGGCGGTGCGGGTCATCGAGCGTGACACCTGACAGTGACTCGAGCTCGGCCAGTGAGCCGACAACATGGAGGTGTCCAGCGGGACACCTCCATACAGGCAGAGGCGTACCCCAATAACGCTCGCGCGACAGGGCCCAGTCGACGTTGCCCTCGAGCCAGTTGCCGAAGCGGCCGTGCTTGACATGCGGGGGCTGCCAGTTGACGGCCTCATTGGAGGCCATCAGGCGGTCCTTGATCTGGCTCGTGGCGATGTACCAGGACGGCTTGGCGTAGTACAGCAGCGGCGTGTTGCAGCGCCAGCAGTGCGGGTAGGAGTGCTCGTAGGGCTCGGACTTGAGCAGCTTGCCGCGGTGCTGCAGGTCCTCGAGGATCAGGGGGTCGGCGGCCTTCACGTTGATGCCCGCCCAGGTCGCGATGCGCTGGTCATAGGTGCCGTCACCGAGCACCGGGTTGATCGGCTTCAGGTCGTTGGCCTCACCGAGCCGGAAGTCATCCTCGCCGAAGGCGATCGCGGTGTGCACGAGGCCGGTGCCGTCCTCGGCGGTGACGAAGTCCGCGGCCAGGACGGTGTGGCCCTTCTCGCCGTAGTCGGAGCCCGGGATGAAGTCGAACGGCGGCTCGTAGCGCAGGCCGACGAGGTCAGCGCCGGGGAAGCGCTCGGCGATCTCGACGCCCTCGCCGAAGATCTTCTCGGCCAGCGCCTCGGCGACGATGAAGTCATCGGCAGTGCGGACATAGGTGAGCTCCGGGTCGACGGCGACGGCGGCGTTGGAGACGAGCGTCCACGGAGTCGTCGTCCAGACGACGAGCTTGCCGCGCTCGCTCGGCAGGATCACGAAGGCGGAGGGGTCGATCACGTCCTGGTAGACGCCCGGCTGGCCCAGCTCGTGGCTGGACAGCGCCGTGCCGCAGCGCGGGCAGTAGGGAACGACCTTGAAGCGCTCGAACAGCAGATCCTTCTCGAAGATCGTCTTCAGCGCCCACCAGACCGACTCGACATAGGTGGTGTCGAGCGTCCTGTAGGCGTTGTCGGTGTCGACCCAGAAGCCGATCCGCTCGGTCAGCCGCGTCCAGTCGTCGATGTGGCTGAGCACGACCTCACGGCAGCGTGCGTTGAACTTCGCGATCCCGTAGTCCTCGATGTCGGACTTCTGGGTCATGCCCAGCTCCTTCTCGACCGCGAGCTCAACCGGCAGGCCGTGGCAGTCCCAGCCGCCCTTGCGGTCGACCTGGTAGCCGCACATCGTCCGGTAGCGGGGGAAGATGTCCTTGAACACGCGCGCGAGCACGTGGTGTGAGCCGGGGGCGCCGTTGGCGGTCGGCGGGCCCTCGAAGAAACCCCAGCGAGGGGCGCCGCGGCGGCGCTCGATCGACTGCTTGAAGATGTCGCGCTCACGCCAGCGCTCGAGCACGCCCTCCTCGATCGCGGGGAACGATGCGCGCGGGTCTACTGGTCTGTGGGGGGGAGCCATCGGGACGCGGATTCTAGATATGCATCCGCGACGCGCTTCGGCGCCCGTGACAGCCACGCTTCGATGATCAGCTCCTCCAGCTCCTCGACGCTGATCTTCTCGAGCCGGACGAGCACCGCCGTGAACCCGTTGAAGTGGGGGATCGTGAAGCAGAACTCCGGCTCGGACTCGATCAGCGCCTGCTTTGCGCCCTCGTGCTCGACCCGGACGCCGAGGATCTCACCCTCGGGAGCTTCGACGCCAAGCGCCGCCAGCGCGGTGAGATCGCTCTTGTTGAGCGGCCGCTGCCAGACGAACGTCTTGTCCCGGACCCTCCAGGCCGGCAGCTTCGAGTGGCCGTGCTCCGCCAGCTCGCTGGTCTCGGGCAGCGAGAGGGCCAGGCGCCGGACGTCATCCCAGGTTGAGATGCGTCGAAGATACTCCCGGTATGCGGCTGCGGCTCTACCACCACCGTGACGGCGCGCGCGTCGCCTACTGGGAGACGGGCACCGGCAAGGCGATCGTGCTGCTGCACTCGCTCGGGCTGTCGCACCGCGAGTGGGCGCCGATCGTCAGCGCGCTGTCGGCACGCTTCCGCGTCGTGCTGCCGGACCTGCCGCTGCACGGCGACTCCGAGGACCGGCCGCGCCACCCATACACGCGCGAGTGGCTCACGGAGGTGATCGTCGGGTTCTGCGCGGAGGTCGGTGGGCCGCGGGCGGCGGTGGTCGGGCACGACTTCGGCGCCGAGCTGGCGCTGCGCGCGATCATCGACGGCGGCTACACCCCGGACCGGCTGGTGCTGATCAACAACCGCCTGCACCGGCCCGCGCCGTTCGCCGGGCGGCGCACGCTGTGGCGGGCCGTGACCGGCCTCGGGACACTTCCCGTGGCCGACCTGGTGCTGTCGCACGGCGCCAAGCTCGTCTTCAGGCCGCGCTTCGGCGAGAAGCTGAGCGCCCAGCACAACCCCGAGGCGCGTGACCTCGTGCGGCACGCGTTCGCCGACGTCGGCGGCAACACCAACCGCGCCCGCGCCTGGGCGAAGTTCTCGCGGCGCTGGCCGTTCGAGGCGCAGCGCGACCTGCTCGACGCCTATGCGTCGCTGCACCTGCCGGTGCTGCTGCTGTGGGCCGAGGAGGATCCGGCGGCTCCCGT
>WQWK01000174.1 GCA_009785395.1 Conexibacteraceae bacterium | reverse complement strand
GTTGCCACGTTGCTGATCCTGGGCCCGCGGATCGGCTGGTCCCGAGAGCATCATGGCGTCATGCTCGGCGCCGCCGCCGGGCTGCTGTTCGGAGTCTCCGACGTCGCGATCAAGGCGCTGACGGGCATCATCGGCGCCCACGGCCTGCTCGGTCTCGTCTCGCCCTGGCTGCTGATCACCGTCGCCGCGTCGATCGTCGCCTTCTTCGCCTCGGCCAAGGGGCTACAGGACGGCCTGCCCGTGCCCGTGATCGCCGTCACCAGCACCGCCGCAAACGTCTCGGGGATCATCGGCGGGGTGGTCGTGTTCGGCGACCCGTTCCCCTCGACCACGTTCGGCATCGCCCTGCAGGCGCTCGCGTTCGTGTTTGTGGTCGTCGCCGCCTGGTTCACGCCGGCGCCCGCGCGCGCTGTCGGCGCGGTCGCCCCGGCTTAACCTGCCGCTCTGTACAAGGACGGACCGCACAACTCGTCCAGGTGGCGATGTACGGCCCGCCGGGATGGAGCTACCCTCAGACAAACCGGCGCGGTTGTGGCAAGCCGCACGAAGTCGAACTGGGACGAAGTCGAACTAGGAGAGTGGATGGCGATGACCACCAGCACGGAGTCCGGCAGCAAACTGAGCGCCGGCGCGACGCTCCAGGAGCAAGCGCGCCGGCACCTGTGGATGCACTTCACCCGCATGGGTGAGTACAGCGATACGCAAGAGATCCCGATCATCGTGCGGGGCGAGGGCTGTTACGTCTATGACGAGCACGGCAAGCGCTATCTCGACGGGCTCGCCTCGCTGTTCTGCAGCAACATCGGCCACGGTCGCGCGGATCTGGTTCAGGCCGGCGCCGAGCAGGCCAAGGAGCTTGGCTACTTCTCGAGCTGGTCGTATGCCCATCCCAGCACGATCGAGCTCGCCGCGCGTGTCGCCGACCTCGCCCCGGGCGATCTCAACCGTGTGTTCTTCGTCAACAGCGGCAGTGAGGCGGTCGAGACGGCGCTGAAGCTCGCGCGCCAGTACCACAAGCTCACCGGCAACCCCAACAAGTTCAAGGTCATCGCCCGCGAGGTCTCCTACCACGGCACCACCATGGGCGCGCTGTCGGCGACCGGCGTGCCGGACTACCGGACCCCGTTCGAGCCGATGGCGTCCGGCGCCAGCCACGTTCCCAACACGAACCTGTACCGGCTGCCCGAGGGCCACGACCCCAGCGAGCTCGCCGAGGCGATTGCAGCCAGGATCGAGTTCGAGGGCCCGGACACGGTCAGCGCCGTGATCCTCGAGCCGGTGCAGAACGCGGGCGGCTGCCTGCTGCCGCCGGACGGCTACTTCGACCGAGTCCGCGAGATCTGTGACGAGTACAACGTGCTCTTGATCTCGGACGAGGTGATCTGTTCGTGGGGCCGGCTCGGTGACTGGTTCGGCTCGCAGCGGATCGGCTACCAGCCGGACATCATCACGACGGCCAAGGGTCTGACCAACGCCTACGCGCCGATGGGCGCCACGATCGTGTCCGACCGCATCGCGGAGCCGTTCATGCACGGCGACCGCAGCTTCCTGCACGGCTCCACCTGGGGCGGGCATCCGGTCGTCGCCGCGGTCGCCCTCGCCAGCATCGAGGCGATGGAGGACGAGGACATCATCGGCAACGTGCGTGCCAACGAGGGCGCGTTCCTGGCGATGCTGCAGTCGCTCAGCGACCTGCCGATCGTCGGTGACGTGCGCGGCATGGGCTACTTCTACGCGCTCGAGCTCGTCAAGGACAAGGACACGAAGGAGTCCTTCAACGAGGAGGAGTCCGAGACGCTGCTGCGCGGCTACCTCTCCGGAGAGCTGTTCGCCCGCGGCCTGATCTGCCGCGCGGACGATCGTGGCGACCCGGTGATCCAGCTGGCGCCGCCGCTGATCGCCGGGCCGGAGCAGTTCGCGGAGATCGAGGCGGTCCTGCGTCCGGTGCTGGAAGAGGCCGGCCGGCGCATGCACGTCCACTCCGCCTGAGGCGCCGTCACGGGCCGGACCGACAGGTGCTGACACTCAAAGAGCTGATCGCGGACACCGACACTCGCCTGCTGGCGGGGGAGAGCGGACTGGACCTGCCGATCCGCTGGGTCCACATGTCCGAGCTGCTCGACCCGACGCCGTGGCTGTCCGGTGGTGAGGTGCTCCTCACCACCGGAATGCAGCTTGACACGCCGCGGCGTCAGCGTGACTTCGTGGCCCTGCTCGCGGACCATCAGCTGGCCGGGCTCGGGTTCGGCATCGGCTTCGGGCACGAGCAGGTGCCCGAGGCGCTGGTTCAGGCGGCCTGCAAGCTGGAGTTTCCCGTCTTCCAGGTGCCCTATGAGGTGCCGTTCATCGCGATCACGGAGGCAGCCTTCAGCAAGCTCGTCAACGAGCAGTACGCGGTTCTGCGGCGTGCGCTTTCGGCCCAGGAGCGCCTCGAGCGGGTCGTGCTCTCCGAGCGCGGACTGGAGGCGCTCGCCGCTACCCTCGCGGCGCTGATCGGCGCCAGCGTGTATGTCTACGACGGCCGTGGCGAGCTGCTCGTGCAGCACGGCTTCCGCCGCCGGCTCGGCGAAGCGGAGCGCAGCTGCGTGGGCGATGCGGTGCAGGACCACATCGCGCGCCGCGAGTATGTGCAGTTCATGCCGGCGCTCGATGACCCGAGCCGCGCGCTCGCGATCCCGGTGGCGGCCGAGGCGGGCATCGGCGACGGGGCCTCGACTCCCGAGGCATGGCTGGTAGCCGTCAAGGACGACGCGCCGCTCTCCGACTTCGACCGGTTGGCGCTGCGCCAGGCGGTCACGATCGTGGCGCTCGAGCTGTTGCGCGAGCGGGTCGCCGGCGACACCGAACGCAGGCTTGCGGGCGACGTGCTCGCCGGCCTGCTGGCCGGCGAGCTCAGCGGTGCCGACCTGCAGCGCCGGCTCGAGCCGTTCGGCCTCGCCGGCACGGTCAGCGCGCTGGCGTTGCCGAAGCCGCCTGAGGGCGCCGGGAACGGACATCTCGCCAAGGCCCAGGCGGCGGAGGCGGCACTTGCCGCGGCGCTGCGGGCGGAGGCGACGCCGGCACTGGTCGCAACCAACGGCCAGGTGATGGCGCTGATCCCGGGGATGGAGGAGGAGGAGCTGTTCGCGCTTGCGCAGCGCGTTGCGCAGCGCGTGACCAGCGAGCTTCCCGGCGAGGACGTGCGTGTCGGCGTCGGCCGCGCGGTCGCCGGCGGCGACGCGCGGCGCAGCTACCACGAGGCACGCTGCACTCTGGAGGCACTCGCGCTCGGCCTCGGCGCCGGCGCCCGCATCGCGACCTACCGTGACCTCGGCTCCTTCCAGCTGCTGCTCTCGCTTCAGGACGACGAGGCGCTGAAGCTCTTCTGCGACTCGATCCTGGGGCCGATCGAGCAGAGCGAGGGGTACTACGGCGGTGAGCTGATGCGCTCGCTCGAGGCCTTCATCGAGGCGAACGGCCAGTGGGAGCGCGCCGCAAAGCGGCTCTTCTGCCACCGGCACACCCTGCGTTACCGGATCAAGCGGGTCGAGGAGCTGACCGGGCGCGATCTGTCGTCGGCCCGGGACCGGATCGAGTTCTGGCTGGCGCTGCGCGGCCGCGAGCTGGTCGCGTAGGCGAAGCTGTCCGCCGGGGCAAGGGCAGTCGGCTACAGCGTGGATGGGACGCTAGGCCACCGCTATGGTCCCAACGGCGATGAGCGAGAGGATCACACTCACCGAGCCGTTGGAGGACTGGTGCGTGACGCTCACGTCGGGCGATGTGGTGAGGGTCTGGGCGCATGGGTACTCGCGGGAGAATGGCGACTACGTCTTCTCATTCCTTGCCGCAGTCCGACCGCACAGCTTCATCGAGGTGGCTCGGTTTCCGAAGACGGCCGTTGCCAAGATCCGGAGCGCGTGATCGGCCGCCACGAGCCGGCGTCCGCGGGTGACGGGAAGGAAACCCACCCTGGGGGTGGGTTTCCTTCCCGTCACTTTCGCAACCGCGGTGGTGGCCCGATTTCTTCGAAGAGCACCAACGCGCCCCTGGCACTCAGGCGATCGTTCCGAGACCCCGCGCCGAGCGCAGGATGATGCGCGTCTCCGTGCGCGCGACCCCCTGGGCGCGGATCGCGCGCACGGTGTGATCGAGGTCGTCAGCACTGCGGCAGGCGACGCGCACGTGGTAGTCGAAGCGTCCGGTGACGAAGGTGATCTCCTGAACCGCGGGGATCGCGAGCACACCGTTCTCGAACCTCTCGGAGGCCGTGTTCGGCAGCAGCGCGACGTCGATGAACGCGTCCAGCGATCTTCCGACGTTGGCCAGATTGACCAGCACCGTGAAGCCGGAGATGACGCCGGCGCGCTCCAGCCGGCGCACGCGGTCAGCGGCGCCGTGTGGGCTCAGCCCGACCTCCTTGCCGAGATCCGCAAACGAGATCCTTCCGTTAGCGACAAGGGCATTGAGGATTCGGAAGTCTGTGTCGTCTAGCGATGTGGAATCCACAGAGTGCTCGGAAAATTCTTGGCTGATCCTCTGAGGACGCCGATCATTTTCCCAGAAACTACTACGGCGGAGGGCTGGAGCATGAAAGTTGGAGTTCCGAGCGAGATAAAGGTCGACGAGTACCGAGTGGCGCTGACGCCGGCCGGCGTTCGCGAGCTGGCTGACGCGGGACACGAGGTCTTCATCCAGAAGGGCGCCGGCCTCGGCTCGGCGATCTCCGACGAGGACTATGTCAAGCAGGGCGCATCGATCCTGCCGGACGCGGCGGCCGTGTTCGGCGAGGCCGAGATGATCGTCAAGGTCAAGGAGCCGCAGCCGGCCGAGGTCGCGATGCTCGACCCGCACCACCTGCTGTTCACGTATCTGCACCTCGCGGCCGACGTCGAGCTGACGCACGCGCTCGCCAAGACGGGCGCAACCTGCATCGCCTATGAGACCGTCGAGGACCGCAACGGCCGCCTGCCGCTGCTCGCTCCGATGTCCGAGGTCGCGGGCAAGATCGCGACCCAGGCGGGCGC
>WQWK01000173.1 GCA_009785395.1 Conexibacteraceae bacterium | reverse complement strand
GCGGCCAGCCGCTACACAAAGCTGCTCGCGAGCGGCCTGACCTCGCTGATTCTGTGCCAAGGGATCCTCAACATCTTCGTCGTGCTCGGCATCGCGCCGCTCACGGGCGTGCCGCTGCCGTTCCTCTCCTATGCGCCGACCAACCTGATCGTGATGCTGGTCGCGATCGGCCTGCTGCAGGGGATCGCGCGGCCCGCGGCGCGCGAGCTGCGGCTGGTCGACCGCGAGCAGCCCGAACCGGCGGCAACCCGGCATGAGCGCTCCGCGGATCCTTATCGCGACCGGCGGCACCGCGGGTCACGTGGTGCCGGCCCTGGCCGTCGCCGAGCGGCTGAGGGCTAACGGCGCCGACGTCCACTTCGCCGGTGGCGATCGCGCCGAGGCGTCGCTGGTGCCGGAGGCCGGCTACGAGCTGCATCAGCTGAAGGTCGTTTCGCTCCCGCGCAGCTCCCCGCTGGGAGCAGCGCGGGCTGCAGCGATCGATGCGGGCGCCCTCGCCCAGGCGACGGCGCTGCTCGCGCGACTGCGGCCGCAGGCTGTCTTCGGCGGCGGCGGCTACGTGGCCGGCCCGGTCGGCCTCGCGGCCGCGATGCTGCGCACGCCGCTCGTGATCGCGGAGATCGACGGCCACCTCGGACTCACCAACCGCCTGCTCGCGCCGCTCGCCCGGCGCGTCTGCACCGCGCTGCCGCTCGCCGGCCATCACGGTCCCAAGTTCGTGATCACCGGCCGGCCCGTACCGCCCGTGCCGGCCGACCGGGGCGCCGCCAGGGCCCGCTTCGGGGTCGGCCCGGAGGAGACGCTGGTGCTCGTGTTCGGCGGCTCGCTGGGCGCTCGCTCGATCAACCAGGCGGCTCTGGAGGCGTTCGCGGACACCGGTTTCCGGGTGCTGCACGCTGCCGGTGAGCGCGATCTGGCGGACCTGCACGCGCCCCGGGACGGTTACGACCTGCGTGGCTATGTCGGTGACTTCATGGACGCGGTCGTGGCCTGCGACCTGGCCGTCGGCCGCTCGGGCGGGTCGATCTGGGAGCTCGCCGCCGCGGGCAGGCCGTCGGTGCTGATCCCGTACCCGCACGCGACCGCCAACCACCAGAGCGTGAACGCCCGCTACCTGGCCGACGCCGGCGCGGCCGTCGTGATCCCGGACGTGGAGCTGACGGGTGAGCGGCTGCGCGCCGAGGTCGACGCGCTGCTTGCGGATCGGCCGCTGCTGGAGTCGATGGGCCGCGCTGCGCTTGGCCTCGCGCGTCCGCACGCCGCCGCCGTGATCGCATCCGAGGTTCTTTCGGCGGCCGGGGTGGTCAGCGGCGTGGTGGCTGGCGGCCGGCATGCCGGCGAGCTCGAGGCATGAGCGACGCGCCCTGGGCCGGCCGCCGGCTGCACTTCGTCGGGATCGGCGGCGCGGGTATGAGCGGGCTGGCCCTGATCGCCGCCAAGCTCGGCGCCGCTGTGACCGGCTCGGACCGTGGTGAGTCAGCCTACATGGTGCCCCTGCGCGCAGCTGGCATCGAGCCGCTGATCGGCCACCGCGGCGAGAATGTGCCGGCCGGCGCCGAGGTCGTGTATTCGACCGCGATCGGCCCGGAGAACGCTGAGCGCGCCGCGGCGCACGGCTCCGAGCTGCATCGCTCCGAGCTCCTCGCACAGATCGCGAGCCTCAAGCGCTGCCTCGCGGTCTCCGGCGCGGCCGGCAAGACGACCACGACCGCGATGATCGTGCACGTCCTGCGCGCCTGCGGCACGGACCCCGCCTACGCCGTCGGCGCGGAGTTGCGCGGGACCGGTGTCAACGCGGACTGGGGCGCCGGCGAGTGGATCGTGATCGAGGCCGACGAGTCCGACCGCTCGCTGCTCAACTACATGCCGGAGATCGCGGTGCTGACCAACTGCGAGCTGGACCACCACGCGACCTACTCATCGCGCCTGGACCTGGAGCAGACCTTCGCCGAGTTCACCGGACGCGCGCGGACCGCCGTGGTCTGGGACCGGCCGGAGCTGCTGGCGATCGCCGCCGGCGCGGGGGAGATCGTGTCCTACGACGCCACGCACCCGCAGCTCACCCCGGCCGGAGCAACGTTTCAGTGGCGCGGCCTGGAGGTGGCGCTCGCCGTTCCCGGCCTGCACAACGCCGTCAACGCCGCAGGCGCGCTCACCGCCGCCGTTGCCGCGGGGGCCGACACGGCTGCGGCGGTCGCCGCGATCGCTGACTTTCAAGGCGCGCGGCGGCGCATGGAGCGCCTCGGCCAGGCGGCCTGTGGCGCCTGGATTTACGACGATTACGCCCACCATCCGATGAAGGTGGCGGCCGCCATAGCCGCCGCGCGCACACTCGAGCCGACGCGGCTGATCGCGGTCTTCCAGCCGCATCTCTACTCGCGCACGCGTGCGCTGGCGCCGGAGTTCGGGGCGGCTCTGGCCGAGGCCGACATCTGCGTGGTCACCGACGTGTACCCGGCGCGCGAGCGCGCGCAGGACTTCCCGGGAGTGACCGGACAGATGGTCGCGGCGGCGGCGGCCGACGCCGCCGCCGGCCGCATGGTGGCCTGGATGCCGAGCCTCGATCAGGCCCGCGGCTGGCTCGAGGCAACGTTGCGTCCGGGCGACCTCTGCCTCCTGATGGGCGCGGGCAACGTCGACTCCCTGGGCCGAACCCTGGTAGACCGCGGGTAGTACCCCCTTTTGTCATGCCCTCACGGGTGTGCCGAAAGTGTCACGCCATGTCACGACTTTGTGTAAAACGGCGAAATCGGTGCCCGAAGTCACAGAGTCGTGACACCACGGCACACTTTCGACACATGTGTGGAGGTCGCTTCAGAGGCCCCCCACACCGAGCGCCACCGGACTCGGGTGCCGAGCGCGCCCGGCTGCGGGTGCATCCTGGGCCGCATCTACTCTGATGGCCGATGGCTGAAACAGGGCCGATGGCTGAACCACCCCCCGGCGTGCAGCGCGACTTCCCGCTCGCGCGGCTCACCACGGTCCGCACAGGCGGCCCGGCCGAGTTCTTCGCCCGGCCGGGCGACGTCGGTCAGCTGGAGCGGCTGCTCGCCTGGGCGGCCGAATCCGCGCTGGAGGTAGGGGTCGTGGGCTCGGGGTCGAACCTACTGGTGGCGGACGCGGGCGTCCGGGGATTAGTCGTGAAATTGGACAAGGAACTGACCACGATCGAGCTTGATGGCATCGCCGGTGACCGGATGCTCTGCGGGGGCGGGGCGCGGCTGCCGGCGGTCGCCGCGGCGGCGGCGCGCGCCGGGCTGGCGGGCATCGAGTTCGGGGTCAACATCCCCGGGACCGTCGGCGGCGCCGTGCGGATGAACGCGAACGCCTACGGCGGCGCGCTCGCCGACGTGCTCGAGTGGGTGGACGTTGTCTCCGCGAACGGCACCGATCGGCGCGCTCCCTCCGAGCTTGGCTTCGAATACCGGCGCTCGAACCTGACGCGGAACGAGGTCGTGGCGCGCGCCGAATTCAAGCTCGAGCCTGCCGACGAGGGACAGGTCAAAGCGACGCTCGCCGACCTGCGGGGCCGCCGCAAGGAGGCCCAGCCCGCCGGGATCAAGACGTTCGGCTCGACCTTCAAGAACCCCGACGACCCCCGCGTGCTCGGGCGGACGGCCGGTCAGCTGCTGGAAGCCGCCGGCTGCCGGGGACTGCGGATCGGTGGGGCCGGCTTCAGCGCCAAGCACGCTAACTTCGTCGAGAACTTCGGTGAGGCGACGACGGCCGACGTGGTCGCGCTCATGGCCGCGGGCCGCGAGCGCGTCAAACAGGAGTTCGGGATCGAGCTCGAGGCCGAGGTGCAGGTGCTCGGCCCGGTCGAATTCCCGGGCGGTAGGAGCCGGGCGTGATCAGCGGCAGCTGGGTGCGCGAGCGCCGGCTCGCGATGCCGCGGCTGCTTCCACGCCGCGTGCGCTCGCTGCACACGCTCGGGCTCGTGATGACACTGGCGCTGCTCGGCTGGCTCGGCTGGACCTGGTACAAGGGCTCATCGTTCGTGAAGGTGCATCACGTCACCGTGACCGGCCTCAGCGGGCCCGACATCCCCCAGATCCGTGACGACCTGACGAGTGCCGCGCTGACCATGACGACGCTCAACATCGACATGTCCAAGCTCGATGCGGCGGTCTCGCAGTATGCGTTCGTGCGGTCGCTGACGGTCACGCGCCAGGGCGCGCACGGAGTGCTGATCCGGGTCGACGAGCGCGTCCCGGTGGCACGCGTGAAGCTCGGCACGCAGGTGCAGTTCGTCGACGGCGCCGGCCTGCTGCTCCCCAGCTCGACGAGCGTGCACGGCGCGCTCCCGCTGGTGCCGCTGGCCGCGGCTCCGGCCGGGACGACGATCACCGCCGGCGGCCCGCGCGCGGCGATCGCGGTGCTCGCTGCGGCGCCGTACGCGCTGTTGCGGCACATCACCAATGCCACCTCCAGCGTGCGGCATGGCGTGATCGTGCAGCTGCGGCGCGGGCCACAGATCTACTTCGGGCCCGACACGCAGCTCGCCCAGAAGTGGGAGGCGGTGGGCGCCGTGCTGCGTGACACCCAGTCGGGCGGTGCCGACTACATCGATGTCAGCGATCCGGCGCGCCCGGCCGCGGGCGCCGGCGTCAGCGGCACGCAGGCGACCACGCTCGGCCTCGCGACCTCCGCGAACTCCACCACCAGCGGCGGCTGAGTACTCTCGACCTCAACCTGAGGGTTAACCCACAAAGGCCAGCACTCTCCGGGCCTGATTGAGACTTTGGCGTTCTGCAACGATCGTTGCGGGGGACGCGTTCGCGTTGACTTGTCCGAAGATCAGGCCGTAACGTGCGAAACTCCCGCAAAGCACGCAGGAGCGACCAAACGCTCAAGGCTGAATCGAGGGTCGGACGGATCACATGGAAAGCGGTAGCTATCTCGCAGTCATCAAGGTCGTCGGAATCGGCGGCGGCGGCACCAACGCGGTCAACCGGATGGTCGACGCAGGTCTGCGCGGCGTCGAGTTCATCGCGGCCAACACGGACTCGCAGGCG
>WQWK01000172.1 GCA_009785395.1 Conexibacteraceae bacterium | reverse complement strand
GTCCGCCTACAGCGGGGCGACGCCCAGCACACCTTAGACCGGGCTTCCGAGCCGCTGGCTACTCTGTGGCGCCGATGTATCTGGATGCTCTCTTCCCGGGCGCGCCAGCCGTTGACATTGCGGGCCTGGCGTATGACAACCGCTCCGTGGGCCCGCGGGATCTGTTCTTCTGCGTGCGTGGCTTCACCCGCGACGGCCACGAGTTCGCTGCCGATGCCGTCGCCGCCGGCGCCGCCGCGCTGGTCGTCGACCACCTGCTCGACCTCGACATCCCGCAGGTGGTCGTGCCCGATGTCCGCGCCGCGATGGCACCCGCCGCGGCGGCCTTCTATGGCGACCCGACGGCCAGCCTCACCCTGATCGGCATCACCGGCACCAACGGCAAGACGACGACGGCCTACCTGACACGCGCGCTGCTCGAGGCCGACGGCCGCCAGACGGGGCTGCTCGGCACTGTCAAGAGCGTGATCGGCGGAACCGAATCCGAGGTGCAGCGCACGACTCCCGAGGCGATCGACCTGCAGCGCTCATTCCGGGCGATGCTCGACGGCGGTGACGTCGCCTGCGTGATGGAGGTCTCCTCGCACGCGCTGGAGCTCGCGCGTGCCGACGGCGCGCGGTTCGCGGCGGGTGTGTTCACGAACCTGACCCAGGACCATCTCGACTTCCATCCGACGATGGAGCAGTACTTCCTGGCCAAGCGCCGGTTGTTCACCGACCTGGGCGCGCCCGCGATCGTCAACATCGACGACTCCTACGGGGCGCGGCTGGCCGCGGACCCCGAGATTCCCGAGCCGCTCACGTTTGCGCTGGATCACCCCGGCGCGGCCTATCGCGCCGACAACCTACGGACGGACCTCGCGGGCTCGCACTTCACGATTCATGCGCCCGACGGCCGCGCCGAGGTCGCCTCGCCCTTGCGCGGGCGCTTCAACGTCTACAACGTGCTCGGCGCCTTCGCGGCTGCGCGTGCGGTCGGGGTTCCGTTCGACACCGCGATCGCGGCGATCGAGCGCGCCGGGCAGGTTCCGGGAAGATTCGAGACGGTCGATGAGGGGCAATCATTTGCCGTGCTGGTGGACTATGCGCACACCCCTGATTCGCTCGAGAACGTGCTCGCGGCTGCCCGGAACCTCACCGAAACTCGTCTCCACGTCGTCTTCGGCTGTGGCGGTGACCGCGACCGCGGCAAGCGGCCGCTGATGGGGGAGATCGCGGCGCGGCTCGCCGATCGCGTGATCGTCACCTCGGACAACCCGCGCTCCGAGGATCCCGAGACGATCATCGGCGAGATTCTCGCCGGGATCGCGCGGCCGGTGGATCACGACGCCGACCGCCGGGCCGCGATCAGGACCGCGGTCGCCGGTGCCGGGGCCGGTGACGTGGTGGTGATCGCGGGCAAGGGCCACGAGCAGGGTCAGGAGTTCGCCGACGGGCGCAAGCTCCCGTTCGATGACGTGAGCGTGGCTCGCGAGGCTCTTCACGAGGTGATCGGGTGAGGCGGCGGTGGGATGCCCAGCAGGTCGCAGGTGCGGCCGGCGCGCAGCTGTTGCGCGCGCCTGCGTCCGGGACGGACGGTCTCGAGCGCACGACGATCGACTCGCGCAAGGCCACGCCTGGCTCGCTGTTCGTCGGGCTGCCCGGCGAGAACGTGGACGGCGGCAGCTTCGCCGCCGCGGCGCTGTCGAACGGTGCCTGGGGCGTGCTGGTGACGCCCGAGCATGGCGACGCGGTCACGACCGGGTCCGGCGCCGCCGGTTCCGGGTCCGGCGCCGTCCTCACCGCGGCCGAGCCGCTCGCTGCGCTGCAGCGGCTCGCGCGCGCCTGGCGCCGGCAGCTCGGCGCAAGGGTGATCGGCGTGACCGGCTCGACCGGCAAGACGTCCACCAAGGACCTGCTGCTCGGCGTGCTCTCGCCGTACCGCCTGACGGTGGCCTCGCGGGCGAACTTCAACACGGAGATCGGCCTGCCGCTCGAGATCCTGGCGGCGCCGCCGGGGACCGAGGTGCTGGTTCTCGAGATGGGCATGCGCGGGCCTGGCCAGATCGCGGAGCTCGCGCGGATCGCGGAGCCGGATGTCGGTGTGATCGTCAGCATCGGTCCCGTGCACCTCGAGCTGCTCGGGTCGATCGAGGCGGTGGCCGCCGCCAAGGCGGAGCTGATCGCTGGGCTCGCCCCCGGCGCAACCGCCGTGATCCCGGCCGGCGAGCCGCTGCTTGACCCGCACCTGCGCGACGACCTGCGGACCGTCACCTTCGGCTCCGGCGGCGACGTCCGTCTCGCCTCCGCGGCCGACACGCGCGTCGAGATCGACGCCGAGGGCGAGCGGCTCACGTTCGCGGTCGACTTCACCGAGGCGCACCTGCGCCAGGACCTGCTCGCGGCCGTGGCCGCCGCCCTCGCGGTCGGCGTCCAGCCCGGAGGGCGGCTCGAGCTGGCGCTCTCGCCCGGCCGCGGCCAGCAACGCAAGCTGGCCGCGGACGTGACACTCATCGACGACTCCTACAACGCCAACCCTGTGTCGATGCGGGCAGCGCTCGACGCGCTCGCCGCCACCGCCACCGGCGGCCGCCGCGTTGCGGTGCTGGGGGACATGCTCGAGCTCGGCCCGGACGCCGAGCGCTATCACGAGCAGATCGGCGCGCACGCGGACGGCATCGCCGACCTGCTGGTCACGGTCGGGCCGCTCGCCGCCGCGATGGCGCGCGGCTTCCGCGGTGAGCACGTGCACCTCGACGACGCCACGGCGGCGGTCGCGGAACTGCCGGCCGTCCTTCACGCCGGTGATGTCGTGCTCGTCAAGGCCTCCAACGGTGTCGGTCTGGGGCGCGTCTGCGAAGCGCTTACGACGGCGGCGCGCGCATGATCGTCATCGGCGCGACCCATCCCGTGCTCGGCAGCCAGGCCGGCCGCGTGCTGCTGGCCAGCTCCGCGGCGCTGCTGATGTGCCTGTTCCTGAGCCCGCGCTTCATCCAGTTCCTGCGGGACCGCCGTCTCGGCAAGAACATCCGCGAGGAGGGCCCGGAGGGCCACAAGGTGAAGGCCGGCACGCCGATGATGGGCGGGATCATCATCGTGATCTCGTTCGCGGTGCCGTACCTCTGCCTGTCGACCCGCGACTGGGCGTCGATGGGCGTGTTCCTCGCGACGCTCGCCTGCGCCGCGCTCGGGTTCGTCGACGACTACACGCAGATCGTGAAACAGCGGTCGCTCGGGCTCCGAGGCCGCACCAAGATGGTCGTGCTGCTGCTGATCTCAGTCGGGCTCTGGTGGATCGCGGTCCACCGCGCGCACATGACCGAGTCGGTCTCGCTGCGCCCGTTCAACGCGAGCGTCGACCTCGGCCCGTTCTACATCCTCTTCATCTTCGTGGTGTTCTCCGGCACCACCAACGCAGTCAACCTGACGGACGGACTCGACGGGCTCGCCGCCGGCTGCGGCGCGATCGCGCTGCTCACCTATATGGGCATCACGTTCGTTACCGGTCCTCACGACCACGACCTCGAGCTCGTCGCGGGAACGATGTGCGGCGCCTGCATCGGCTTCCTGTGGTTCAACAGCTTCCCGGCGAGCGTGTTCATGGGCGACACCGGCTCGCTCGCGATCGGGGGCGCGATCGCCGCGCTGGCGGTGATGACCAACACTGAGATCCTGCTGATCGTGATCGGCGGCATCTTTGTGATCGAGGCCATGTCGGTCCTGATCCAGGTGGCGGCGTTCCGCCTCTGGAAGACGCGCGTGTTCAAGATGGCGCCGATCCATCACCACTTCGAGCTGGAGGCGTGGTCGGAGACGAAGATCATGCTGCGCTTCTGGATCGTCGCCGCCGCCTGCGGCGCGATCGGCTTCACGCTCTACCAGGTCTCCGCGCCGACCGACAAGCCGGGCAGCTCGGAGACCGCCGCGCGCGTCGCCCATGTCACCGCCGCCACGCGGCATTCACCGGGAGGGATTCACCGCACGACGTCGAAGTGAGCCCTGATGCGTACCGGCACCGCTCCCGCCCGCTCGACGAGACGGGTTGCGCCACCGCTCGAGCACCGCATCCTCACCACCGCCACGCTCTGTCTGATCGCGTTCGGCGCGGTCATGGTCTACAGCGCCTCCTCGCCGCAGGTCGTGATCAGCGGTGGCGGCTACGGCACCGGCGAGTTCCTCACATACCTGCTCGCCGCCGGCCTCGGACTGATCGCGATGCGCCTCTGCGAGCAGTTCGGGCTCGGATGGCTCGCGCAGGAGCGGATCGTGCTGTTCCTGCTGTTCGGCTCCTGTGCGCTGCTGCTGGCGGTGCTGGTGCCGGGCATCGGCCTCGACATCAATGGTGCCCGCCGCTGGTTCGGCGCCGGCCCGATCCAGTTCCAGCCCTCGGAGCTCACGAAGCTCGCGCTCGTGCTGTACGTGGCGCGCTACCTGGCCGACCACCCCAAGCGGATCAACCGCGGGTTCAAGCAGGCGATGGCGCCGATCGCTGTCGTCGCCGGGCCCGCCTGCCTGCTGATCGCGGTCGAGCCCGACCTCGGCACGACGCTCGTCGTGTGCTTCACGATCGTGTCGATGCTCGTCGTCGCCGGCGTGCCGACTGGCTACCTCATGCGCGTCGGGTTGGCGCTTGCCGCGTGCCTGGGGCTGATGCTGCTCGTGCACCCCTACGAGGCGGGACGGCTCACCTCGTTCCTGCACCCGTTCTCACAGATCGCGGGCGCCGGGTACCAGTCCGCACAGGCCCAGTACGCCGTCGGATCCGGCGGCATCTCCGGCGTCGGCCTGGGCCAGTCGGTCGCGAAGCTGCAGTGGCTCCCGGAAGCCCAGTCCGACTTCATCCTGGCGGTGATCGGCGAGGAGCTCGGCATGCTCGGCATCCTCGTCGTGGTCTCGCTGTATGGGATGATCGCCTACGCTGGACTGCGGACCGCGCGGCGCGCGGCCAGCCGCTACACAAAGCTGCTCGCGAGCGGCCTGACCTCGCTGATTCTGTGCCAAGGGATCCTCAACATCTTCGTCGTGCTCGGCATCGCGCCGCTCACGGGCGTGCCGCTGCCGTTC
>WQWK01000171.1 GCA_009785395.1 Conexibacteraceae bacterium | reverse complement strand
TCGGCGGCAACTACGGCATGAACAGCAACGCCAGCGCCCATACGCTGCCGGCGGTTCACGCGACCGCCGCGCGCTAGCTGCTCGCCGCCCCCGCCAGCAGCGACCAGCCGGTCTAGCTGCTCGCCGCCGCCGCCAGCTGCGGCGCGCCGTCGAGTCGCAGGCCGCTCGCTGGGTCGAAGTAGTGGATCGCAGCCGGGTTGACCGCGAGCTGCAGCGGCTGGCCGGGCCGGGCTTCCGTGCGTGGGTCGACGCGTGCGGTGAAGAGCGTGCCCGCGATCTCGACGAGCCCGTGCTCGTCGTCGGCCTCCTCGTGCACGCGGCCGACGTCAACCGGCGGTGAGGCGACCGTGAACATGACGTGGGTGTCGGCGCCGAGCTTCTCGACGACCTCGACCTGGGCGTCGAGCCGCGGCATCGACGCCTCGCCAAACTCGGCGTCCTCGAACGCCTCCGGCCGCAGGCCGGCGATCACGCGCCCGTCCGCGGGCACTCCGGCACCAGCGCCGGCGCTGTCCGCGCGCAGGGGAATCGTGTATCCGCCGAATCGCAGCTCACCCCCAGAGACGTCGGCCTGGACCAGGTTCATCGCCGGCGAGCCGATGAATGCGGCGACGAACACGTTGGCGGGGCGCGCGTACAGCTCGTCGGGCGTGTCGACCTGCTGGACCCTGCCGTCGCGCAGCACGGCGACGCGCTGACCGAGGGTCATCGCCTCGATCTGGTCGTGGGTGACGTAGATCGTCGTGGTCCGCAGCCGCGCGTGCAGCGCGGCGAGCTGTGTGCGCATGCTCACCCGGAGCTTTGCGTCGAGGTTCGAGAGCGGCTCGTCCATCAGGAACGCCTGCGGCTCGCGCACCATCGCCCGGCCCATCGCCACGCGCTGGCGCTGCCCGCCCGAGAGCGCCGCCGGCCGCCGGTCGAGGAACTGGTCGAGGCCGAGCACCTCCGCGACCTCCTGGACGCGCTTGGCGATCTCCGGCTTCGGGGTCCGGCGGACCTTGAGCCCGTAGCCGAGGTTGTCGCGCACAGTCATGTGCGGATAGAGCGCGTAGCTCTGGAAGACCATCGCGACGTCACGCTCGCGCGGGGCGAGGTCGGTGACGTCACGGTCGCCGATCGAGATCGAGCCCTCGGAGACCTCCTCGAGCCCCGCGACCATCCGCAACAGTGTCGATTTGCCGCACCCGGAGGGGCCGACGAGCACGAGGAACTCCCCGTCCTCGATCCTCAGCGAGACGTCGTCGACCGCCTTCACGTCTCCCTTGTAGATCTTGCTGATGTTTTCTAGAACGATGCCTGGCACCCGGAACCTCGCCGCGTAGTGTTAGCTGATTACTCGCCGCGGCGCAAACGGTCCTTCCAAGCGGCTCTTGACACAAGCGGCCGGGTGTGGGACATTCGCACGCGAACAGTGGTTTAGACCATAATGGACTAGACCACTGAATAGAAGGGCGGGCTTTCAGCCCGCCGGTGACGGGGGACAGGTCGTCTGCTCGCGTCGAGGACTTAGAGGAGGTTTTCTTAGATGAGGCAAAGGTTGATCGCGGCCGCTTCGGCTGCCGCGCTCGCACTCGGGGTCGGGGTCGCCACGGCGTCGACCGCCTTGGGCGCAACCAGCCACACGCTGACCGTGTGGCTTCAGGTGGACGCCCAGAATGGCTGGCCACAGCTCGTGACCGCCGCAAACAACCAGTTCGAGTCTCAAAACCCGGGCTGGACGGTCAACATCGATTACCAGCAGTGGAGCACCCACCTGGGGAACTTCAACGCCACGATCGCCGGCGGTAACGAGCCGGACGTGATCGAGATGGGCAACACCGAGACGACCAGCTACATGGCGTCAGGCGCGTTCGCCCCGCTCAACGCGTCGCAGTTCCCGAACTCCAGCCACTGGCTCGGCGGCCTGAAGGCGTCGGGCACGTACATGGGCAAGCTGTACGCGGTCCCGTACTACGCGGGCTCGCGCGTGGTCACCTACCGCGCCGACCTGTTCAAGAAGGCCGGCATCAAGAAGGCGCCGACGTCGCTCGCGCAGATGCAGGCGGACCTGGTCAAGGTCGGGAAGAAGGAGAAGAAGGTCAAGGGCTTCTCACCGCTGTACGTCGGCGGCGAGGACTGGTACACGGCGCTCAGCTTCGTGTTCGACCACCACGGCTCGATCGCCAAGTACGAGCACGGCAAGTGGGTCGGCACCCTGGACTCGAAGAACTCGATCGCGGGCCTGACCGCGTACCTGAATTTCTTCAATGCGACGGAGCCGAAGTCAACGGCCAAGCTCGACGGCACCAGCCCGTACGCCTACACGGTCTACAGCGAGGGCAAGACGGCGGCCATGTATGGCCCTGCCTGGTTCAAGGGCTCCGTCACCAACAAGAAGTACCTGGCCGACACCAAGCAGATGGTGATGCCGAGCTACGTCAAGGGCCAGCCGATGCCGGGCTTCCTCGGCGGCTCGGACCTCGCTATCCCGGCCAAGAGCAGCAACCAGTCCCAGGCCGCGCAGTGGATCGCTGACTACACCAGCACCACGAGCGAGCAGGGGTTGCAGACCGCGGGCAACATCCCGAACGCCACCAACCTGCTCACCAAGGGTGACGTCAACGACGAGGCGGCGGCCCAGAGCTGGTTCGTGCCGCAGGCGGTGAACTGGGTCGAGGTCGAGAACGCCAACATCCTCAAGACCCTGCTCGGCGACATGCTCACCGGGCAGCTCTCGGTCAAGCAGGCGGCCACGACGGCCAGCGAGAACATCGCACAAACCCTCAACCAGCCGGCGTCCTGAGCGCGACTGAACCAACGGCGCTTACGCCCGCCGCCGCGACCGCGAGGTCGCGGCGGCGGGCTCGCACCCGGCGCCGCCTCACCCGCAGCGCCGCGCCGTACCTGCTGCTGCTGCCGACGGCCGTCGCCATCGCGGCGATCCTCGGCTACCCGATCGTCAACCTGGTCGAGCTGTCGTTCCAGGAGTACGGGCTCTTCCAGCTCGTCTCCCACCACGGCATCTACATCGGGTTCTCCAACTACTCAAGCGTCCTCTCGGACCCGGTGTTCTGGAACACGCTGTGGCGCACGCTCATCTTCGCGGCGGTGAACGTCGGGCTGACGATGGTGCTCGGGGTTGCGCTCGCGCTGCTGCTGGTGCGTGTCTCCACCTGGGTGCGCCTGCTCGTGACGGTGGGCCTCGTGCTCGTCTGGTCGATGCCGCCCGTCGTCGCCGTGCAGCTCTGGAGCTGGATGACGAACCTGCAGAACGGCCTTCTGAATTACGTGCTCACCGACCTTCACATCGGCAACTACTTCCAGCACAACTGGTATGCGTCGACCTTCGACGCGTACGCGATGGTGACGACCCTGATCGTCTGGGCCGGCATCCCGTTTGTGACGATCACGAGCTATGCGGCGCTCGCACAGGTGCCGCACGAGCTGATCGAGGCGGCACAGGTCGACGGCGCCCGCGCCTGGCGCGTGCTCAAGGACGTGACGCTGCCGGTGCTCAAGCCGATCCTGCTGCTGCTCACGAGCCTGTCGATCATCTGGGACTTCGGCGTCTTCACGCAGCCCTACCTGCTGATCGGCCCCGGGCAGCAGAACCCGAGCAACTATCTGATGAGCATCTACCTCTACATCCAGGGCTACGCGGAGAACAACTTCGGCCGCGGCGCCGCGATCTCGGTCCTGATGCTGCTGATCGTCGCGCTGCTGAGCGTCTTCTACGTGCGGGCGATGGTGCGAGCGGGTGACGAATCATGAAGCGATCCACCAGGAGCCGCTACGGCTGGAACGCCGTCGGGCTGGCCGTCTTCGTCGTGATGGTGTTCCCCGTCTACTGGATGGTGGCGACGGCGTTCAAGCCTGACAACGCGATCAACGGATACACGCCGACGTGGTTCCCGACGAATCCGACCCTGTCGCATTTCACCAAGGCGCTCAGCGAGCCATACTTCTGGGCGAACGTGAAGAACACCGTGATCGTCGTATTGGCGGCGGTCCTGCTGTCATTGGTGTTCTCTTTCTTCGCCGCGCTGGCGCTGGCCAAGTACCGTTTCACCACCCGCAAGCTGCTGATGGTCGTGGTCATCGGGATCCAGATGCTGCCGCAGGCCGGGCTGGTGATCCCGCTCTACGTCGTGCTGGCCAAGTACAACCAGGTCGACAAGCTGACGGGCGTGATCCTGGTGTATCTGACGTTCGCGTTGCCGTTCTGCCTGTGGACGCTGCGCGGTTTCCTGCTCGGTATCCCCAAGGACCTCGAGGAGGCGGCGATGGTCGACGGCTCCACCCGGCTCGGCGCCTTCGTCCGCATCCTGCTGCCGCTGGTCGGCCCGGGCCTGGTCGCCACCTCGGTGTTCGCGTTCATCACCACCTGGAACGAGTTCATCTTCGCGCGGACGCTGCTGAGCAGCCAGCAGAACCAGACGATCACCGTCTGGCTTGCAAACTTCACCGGCGGCGAGCGCGCCGTCGACTGGGGCGCCCTGATGGCGGCGTCGACCCTGATCTCGATTCCGATCGTGATCTTCTTCCTTCTTGTCCAGCGTCGAATCGCGTTCGGTCTGACGGCCGGCGCCGTAAGGGGTTGAGATGGTGCAGAACACCAGAGCGGGATGCTCGTATTTCGGGGTGCGGATCGCCCGCCATGTCCAGCGGGACATGGCGGACCTGGCCCAGCGCGGCTACAGCGGTGTGCTGCACACCTTCTCCGAGAACGACCTTGCGTACTACCGCGGCACGATGGCTGAGATCGTCGAGATCTCCCATGCCGAGGGCCTGTTCGTGCAGGCGAGCCCGTGGGGGCTCGGCCGCACGTTCGGCGGCGAGGCCGAGAGCCTCTGGGTGGCCTTCCACCCGGAGGAGTGCCAGGTGCTCGACGACGGGCGCCGCGTCGCCGCCGCCTGCCTGAACAGCGCGGCCTACCGGGAGTTCTGCAAGGAGTGGGCCGACTGGGTGCTCGAGTGCGGCGTCGACATGGTGTTCTGGGATGAGCCGGCCTGGGTCGTCCCCGAGCACGTCGGCGTCGACGATCCCACGCGCTGGACCTGCCGCTGCGAG
>WQWK01000170.1 GCA_009785395.1 Conexibacteraceae bacterium | reverse complement strand
CGGGCTGCGCCGCTAGCGACCTCCGGGGCGGTGTTAGGGGCGCAACCGGATCACGTATGCCGCCCCGTGGTTGCTCGCATGTCGCCCCGTCAGGCATCCGCGACCCTGCCGCGGGTTTCAGGCCTTGGGAGCGGCGTCAGCCCGACGGTTTGCGCCTGAGCCTTCCCTCGAGCTCCTCGATCAGGTCCCGGACTCGCTTGCTCGCGAGACCCCGCTGCGCGTCCGTGACGCGGTCGCCCAATTCGGACTCGGCTTCCGATAGCCACCCCCCGAGCCTGGACGCCGCGTCGTCGAGGATGTCCGTGAAGCTGTCATCGGTCGTCACGTAGCCGAGTTCCTCGTCGGAGGCACGGCCCGCGCGCTCCGAGGCGTCGCTCGTCGCGGCTTGGGCGCGTCGCCGCGCATCGGCAGCGGCCGCCTCCGCCCTCGTTCGCGCAGCCTGCGCCTCCCGAACCTGCCGCTCGAGATCCGCCAGCCGCGCCGCGACGCTGTCATCGCCGGCCACGCCGCCCGGGCTGGTTTCCGCTGGGCCTGCGCCAGCCGCATGCACGCCTGCCGTGTGAATCGCGTCCGCGGCACGCATCGCACGCACCCTGGCGTAGGCCTCCTGAACTTCCTCAAAACGCCGAGCCGACTCCAGCGAGCCGTTGTTGTGGTCGGGATGGTGGCGCTGGACGAGCTTGCGGTAGGCCGCGTGCAGCTCGGTCTCAGTCGCAGCAGAGCTGACTCCGAGGACCTCGTAGGGATCTTGCATCGCTCTGAGCGTAGTGCGGGTCGCAGCCGCACTCTCAGCGCACTAAATCTCGTACGACCCGGGCTCCCAGGCGCGGGTGCTGACGCCAATCGCATTCCAGGCGTTGATCGTGACGATCAGGCTGATGAGCGCGGCCATCTCGTTCTCGTCAAAGTGAGCCGCGGCTTCCTGGTAGGTCGCCAGGGGTACATGGTCGTGACTGGCCAGCGTGATGGCTTCGCCGAGCGCGAGCGCCGCGCGCTCGGGCTCGGTGAAGAACGGCGTCTCGCGCCACGCCGGTAGCGCGTACAGCCGCTGCTCGTTCTCGCCGATTGCACGGGCGTCCTTGGTATGCATATCGATGCAATACGCGCACCCGTTGATCTGAGAAACGCGCACCCGGATCAGTTCCCGGAGCTTCGGGTCAAACCGGGCGGCATCGAGCTCCTTGGTCGCTGCCTTGTCGAGATGACTCATCGCCGCCGAGAAGCCGCGCGCATGCTCGTCGAAGTCCAAACGGACCGGGATCGGCGTCGCGTCGGTGGGGTTTGGGTGAGTTTGGATGTTCGTCATGGCGCCCAAGGTACGCCCAAAGCGACCTATGTGTAAGGTCCATTTTGGTGGTTGATTCATGGGCCACTTTTGGAATTGACCTGCACCTGGAGGCCGGCCGCCCGAGAGTCCGAGCGGGCCTCGAGTCGGCGCTGCGCGAGGCTGTCCGGTCCGGGCGGCTCGAGCCTGGCTCGCGGGTCCCGTCGTCCCGATCGCTGGCAAGCGACCTGGGCGTGGCGCGAAACACCGTGGCCGAGGTCTACAGCCAGCTGATCGCGGAAGGCTGGCTTGTGTCCCGCCACGGCAGCGGCACGCGCGTGGCCGACGGCGTCGCCGGGAACGAGCAGCCATCGGCGACAGCCGAACCGACGAGCCAGCCGCGCTATGACCTGCGGCCGGGCAGTCCCGACACATCCAGCTTTCCCAGATCGGCGTGGCTCTCCGCCGCTCGCCGCGCTCTGTTGACCGCGCCTCCGGAGTCGTTGGGGTACGGAGACGCTCGTGGCCTGATCGAGCTTCGCCGTGCGCTGGCGGGATATCTGTCACGTGCCCGCGGGGTGTACGCGAAGCCGGAGCGCGTGATCGTATGCGCCGGCTTCACCCAGGCACTAGACCTGTTGTCTCGAGCGCTTCGCGGTCGCGGAGCGAAGGCGCTGGCCATGGAGGCGTACGGGATCGGGGCGCATCGCCGGATCGTCGTCGCCGACGGACTCGGGATCCAGCCACTCGCGGTCGACGACCGCGGCGCCGACACCGCTCAGCTCGGCGACGCCGATGCCGTCCTGTTGACGCCGGCGCACCAGTTCCCGCTGGGGGTTTCGCTCGCTCCGCAACGGCGCACGGCGGCCATCAGCTGGACGGCGGCTGGCGGCGGCTTCGTGATCGAAGACGACTACGACGGAGAGTTTCGGTATGACCGCCAGCCGGTCGGTGCAATGCAGGCACTAGCCCCGGAGCGGGTGATCTACGTGGGCACAGCGAGCAAGAGCCTTGCGCCCGGCCTGCGACTTGGGTGGCTGGTGGTCCCGGGCGCGCTGATCGACGAGGTCGTCGAGGTGCAGCGGCTGACCACGCACGGCGTCAGTGCGGTCGACCAGCTGACGCTCGCGGGCATGATCGAATCGGGCGCGTACGACCGGCATATTCGCCGGTCCCGACTCGTCTACCGGCGACGCCGGGACCGCCTCATTGAGACGATCGCAGCGTCGGCCTCGGAGGTCCAGCCGACCGGCATTGCTGCCGGCCTGCACGCCCTCCTACGGCTACCCGGCAGCTGGAGCGAAGACGAGGTCATCGCTCGCGCGGCCCAACACGGGGTCGCACTGCAAGGGCTGAGCGCGTACGGCCCTCCCCCGCGCGCACCGGCGATCGTCCTGGGTTATGGCACCCCGCCCGAGCACTCGTACACCACTGCGCTGGCTCGCCTGGCGGCCGTCCTCACTGCATTCGCTCGCTTGGTTTATCCGTAGCTGAACTGTTCGGCCCAGCTCATCGGCCGGCCCTCCGGGATCAGGTCAAACAGGTTCCAGAGCGGCTCGAGCGTGCCAACGTGGCGTGGCTCCGCTCCGGGATCCGTCGGTGCGTACAAGAGCTCCGAGCTCCAAAAGTGCCGAATCACATCGCGGTCGCGGTGAAACACGGTCAGCATCGGCCGCTGTATCCCGTCCGGGGTCTCGGCAAGGTAGTCCGCGTTATACGTGTTACCGGCGGAGGACAGGAGTCGGAGCCGGCGCCATCCTCGCTCGCGAGCGAACGCCAGAATTCGCGCTAACGGTGCCTTGGCGACGACCGCGAGGTTGAGGTGCTCGCTGGCATGTTCGGCTGCTCCGTCGAGCTGGTCTAGGAACGCGGTGCACGACGGGCACGGGCGTTCGACGAGCGGCAGCAGCCCGGTCTCACCGCCCCAGGGTCCCGGCGTCTGATCGGCAGGGTCGCGCGGGAACATGAAGCTGTAGATCACGAGCGAGTCTCTCCGTGGCTCGAACAGCTCCGACAGCCGCACGCCGGTCGGCGCGCCGTCGGCCGCTGCCCCCTGGAACACGTAGTCCATCTTCAAAGGTCCGCCGGGCGGAAGTCCGCGCCTCGCGGCGGCAGTCGCCTCCATCGCCTGGCGCAGCTCGATTTCTCGATCCAGCAGGTGGTCACGCGCTGCCCGGTACTCCGGTGACTCTCCCGGAAAGCTGACGCTCATCGTGCGTCCGCCGGCGTGTTGTGGCGTTCGAGGATCTGGGCGAGCTCGCGTGCGGCCTCGACGCGCTCCGTGGCTCGCTCCAGCTGGTCGCGGTCGTTGACAGCGGCCTCTCGATAGCCGGCCTCGCGCTGCTCGTTGCGCTCGGCCGCCCAGGCCTGGAGCTCCGTCAGGAACTCCGCGCTGGATGCCACGACGTTGGGTTCTGTCGCGTCGAAATCGCGGCCGGCCAGCTCCTCGCACCGGAGATGCTGGCCATCGAACCAACGCTCGTACAGGGCAAGCCGCACGATCCCGTCCTCGCGCTGTTCGGTGACCACAAAACAACCGAACGTCCCCGCGTTGGCGTGCGTCGCCGCCCGCTCCAGCTGCGCGGTATACGCCTCCATCTCGGTCAGCTCCAGCATCGGTCGAAACGTGCGGTGCATCAAGACGACAACGTCGTCGCTCTGTTTGTGGAGCAGATGCCCGAGCGCGCCGTGCGGCTCCGGGGACCGGACCAGTGCCACATACGCCTGGCCCGGTTCGGCCTCGCGGATCACGCTGTAGTGGTATCCGGGCTCGTGATCTGTCATCGCCGGCGCGATTCTCCAATGCCGGTGCCCTTCGATCAAGTCTTGAGGCAGCCCGGTTGTCCGTCAGCCGAGCACCGGCACCGTCAGCCCTTCAGGAAATCCATCAGCGCCGCGTTGGTCTCCTCCGGATGGGTCCAGCCGATGTTGTGCGGACCGTTCTCGACCTCGACCACGGTGAGGTTCGATATCAGCTGTTCGTCACGCAGTCGTGCGGCGGTCGCCTCGAATGGCAGAATCCGGTCGGCGGTCCCGTGAACCACCAGTGTGGGCACATCAATCTTGGGTAGGTCGCGGCGGAAGTCGGTCAGCCAGGTGTCGACGCACGCATAGGAGGCATAGGGCGAGGCGCCGGCGGCGACCTGGAAACTTGCACGAAGTGCCGCGTCCCCAATCCGCTCGGGCGCGAGCGCGTCGGTGTTGTAGAAGTTGGCGAAGAACGCGTCGAACCACGCGTAGCGGTCCGCCAGCACGGTCTGCTTGATCCCGTCGAAGACGTCGCCGGGAACGCCCTTCGGGTTGTCGTCAGTCTGCAGGAGAAACGGCGGGATCACGCCAAACAGCGCCGCCTTGCTGACGCCGGCAGAGCCATAGGTCCCCAGATAGCGCGTCACCTCGCCGGTGCCCATTGAAAACCCGGCGAGCACCACGTCCTGGTCGAGCGCGAGGTGGTCGAGCAGATGTTTGAGGTCAGCCGCGAAGGTGTCGTAGTCATAGCCGGTCGTAGGTTGGCTGGATTGACCGAAGCCGCGGCGGTCATAGCTGATGCAGCGATAGCCGTTTTCGAGCAGCACCCGCTCCTGGCGCTCCCAGGAGTTTCCGTCGAGCGGATAGCCGTGGATCAGGACGATCGGCTTGCCGGAGCCGTGGTCGTTGTAGTGGATCTGAATTTCGGCACTGTTCTCGGTCCCAACCCTGACGAATGGCATGTTGCTCCTTCGCGGTTATCGACTCAGACAATCCAGCTGGCGCTGCGGCTAACCCCCCACCAGCATTTCAGATGGTCG
>WQWK01000169.1 GCA_009785395.1 Conexibacteraceae bacterium | reverse complement strand
GGCCGTGGTTGGTTCCGCGGCCGGGGTTGTTTGAGCTGTTGGCCGGCCCGGAGCGGGTGGTGCACGTGTCAGCGCCGGCGGGGAGCGGTAAGACGTTTCTGTTGCGATCCTGGATCGCCGCGGAGGGTCTTGAGGAGCGCACGGCGTGGGTGTCGGTGGCGCGTGATGAGCGCGATCCTCAGGTGTTCTGGCTGTCGGTCCTTGACTCGCTGCGGGGGACGCGGAGCGGAGCGGAGCGGGTGCGGGAGCTGACCCCCGCGCCTGATCTGGGTAGCGCGACCGTCGTCGCACGGCTGCTGGAGGATCTGAGCTCGCTGGATGAGCCGCTGTGGCTGATGATCGACGACCTGAACGAGCTCCAGTCCGAAGAGGCCATCCGCCACTTGGAGCTGCTGCTCGGGTCCGCACCGCTGCAGCTGCGGTTCGTGTTGTTGACTCGTCGCGATCTGCGGCTGGGGCTGCATCGGTTGCGGGTGGAGGGGCAGCTGACCGAGATCCGCGGCCAGGATCTGCGCTTCAGCTTGGAGGAGTCGCGCGCGCTGTTTGGTGCCGCGGGGGTGCGTTTGTCCGACGGCGCGGTCGAGTCGCTGGTCGCGACGACCGAGGGGTGGGCGGCGGGGCTGCGGCTCGCGGCGCTCTCGCTGGGCCGCGATCCGGATCCCGAGCGCCTGGCGGCGAGCTTCTCGGGCCGGGAGCGCGCGGTGGCCGACTACCTGCTGGCCGAGGTGCTCGAGCGCCAGCCGCAAGAGGTGACCCGGCTGCTGCTGCGGACGTCGATCCTCGAGCGGGTCAGCGGTCCGTTGGCCGACCGGCTGACCGGGTGTTCAGGCTCTGAGCGGATCCTGTGGGAGCTCGAGGATGCGGGCGCGTTCGTGGTCGCGCTCGACGCGGAGCGATCGTGGTTTCGCTACCACCGTCTGTTCGCGGACCTGCTCGCGCTCGAGCTGCGACGCACCGCCCCGCAGGAGCTGCACGGCCTGCACACAATCGCCGCCGAGTGGCTGGCCGAACACGGCCATCCGGAGCAGGCGATTCGCCACGCGCAGGCGGCCGAGAACTGGGGCTTGGCTACGCGGCTACTGGCGGACAGTTGGTTCGGGTGGTACCTCGACGGTCGGCTCGCCACCGCCCGTCAGCTGCTGTCCAGTTTTCCGGCTGGCAGGATCGCCGCAGATCCCGAATTGGCTGCGCTTGCCGCGGGCGACAGGCGGGCGGCCGGGTTACTACCCGAGGCCGAGCGGTATCTGGCGCTGGCGGAACGCAATTCGGCCTCGGTGCCCGAAGACCGACGGGGGCGTTTCCAGGTCGCGCTCGCGCACGTGCGGCTGGGGATCGCGCGGGCCCGCAACGATCTCGAAGGTGTCGGCGAAGCGGCGCAGCGACTGCTTGAGCTGGCCGATGGTCCAGTCGCGATCGAGGCGGGGGTCGGCGACGCGGGGTTGCGGACAGAGGCGCTGATCGACCTCGGGGCCGCTGAGATGTGGGCAGGTCAATTCGAGGCGGGCGAGCGCCACCTCGAGCGGGGGTTGGAGGAGGCCCGGCGGATCGGCCGGCCTTCGGTCGAGATCCAGGCGCTGTCGGACATGGCGTTCCTGACCCGCTATCGCGATCAGGCGATCGGGGAGGAGTGGGCCAGGGAGGCGATCGAGCTGGCGCGAGCGCACGGGTGGGAGGAGACCCTGTCGGACGCCGCCACCGCCTACCTCACGCTCGGCGGCGCGGCCCTGTGGCGCGGACAGCTTGACGAGGCAGAGCAGGAGCTGGATCGCGCCGAGCTCGTCCTTCAGCGCTTTGCCCAGCCGACGTCGGCGATGATGCTGCACGCGGCGCGGGCCATGCTGGAGTTCGCGCGTGGCCGACACGAGGCCGCATTGAGCGCCTCGCGCGCCGCCGAGAGCATCCAGGACGCGCTCGCGACGCAACACATCCTCACGACGAGAACACATGCGGCCAAGTTGGAGATGCTGGTGCGGGTTGGTGAGATTGACCTGGTGCGGCGAGCCCTCGACGACATGGACGAGGACATCCACGCAGCCGGGGAGATGCGAGTCGCCCTGGCCACCCTGCGACTCGCTCAGGACAATCCGGATGGCGCCGCGGCGGCGCTTGAGCCGATCTTCGCCGGCGTGTCGCCGATGGAGCTTCCCTGGTGGGAGATACAGGCGGTGCTGCTCAAAGCGCGTGCCGAGGACGCACTCGGCGACACCGGCGCGAGCTCACGGGCGCTTGAACGCGCGCTCGACCTCGCCGAGCCCGGCGGCTGGCTGCTTCCGTTCGTGTTGCATCCGGCGCCGGAGTTGCTCGAGCGCCACTTGCGACTTCGGACGACCCACGCCTCACTCATCTCCGAGATCCTGAACCTGTTGTCCGGACACGCGCCGATGGCCCGGCCCGAGCGGGCCGAACCACTCGAGGAGCCGCTTTCCCAGAGCGAGCTTCGGGTGCTGCGCTACCTGCCGACCAACCTCCGGGCGCCAGAGATCGCGTCAGAACTATTCGTGTCGCTAAACACGATCAGAACCCACATGCGCAACGTGTACGCGAAGCTCGGCGTGCACAGCCGTGCAGACGCGGTCAAGCGGGCCCGCGACCTCGGCCTGCTGGCACCGCCCACATCCCGACGCTGATCCGGGCCAGCGTCAGCCGCGCGTCCCGCGGGCTCCAGCAGACGCTTGAGTCCCGTTACGTGCGAGCGTGCTGTCGACCGGTTTCGGGATCGGTCAGGTGGCGAAGTTCGCCCGGATGCTTCTCGCTCGTCTGTCTGAAGTTCGCATGAGCACGTGGTTGTTGACCGTGGGTGAGCGGTCTTCGCATCGACCAGATGATCGGCCCAGTTCGGCGGCCAAAACCGCATGCCCAACGACCGTCGGTCAGCGTCACCGCCCGGCTGTGGTCGATCCGTTTGATCATCACTCCTACGGGGCGCATCGTTGTCACCTTCGTGCCTGTCTGGCACCCTCGCCGGGTGGGTCATGCGGGTTGCGGAGCGGCATCTGGTATCTGCTCAACGGCAACTGGCCGGCGGGCGCGAGCGGTGCGGCGGGACCGGTAGGCCGTCCACGCGAGCGCGACGATGATCGCGCCGAGGCCGTAGGCGCCGATCGTGAGCAAACGGTCCGTGACCCCGCTGCTACCGAAGTAGACAATGCGACGCACCGCGTCCACGCCGGCGCCGTTTGGAATCGCGTTGCCGATCGCTCGCCAGAATCCCGGAAGCAGCGGCAGCTGGTAGGCGCCGCCGGAGCTCGGGTTCCCGAGCACGACAAACAGCACCACCGCTATCCCGATGCCGGCGATGCCGACCAGCTCCTGGAGGGCGACCGTGACAGCGCCGGCGGTGAACACAAGCAGCGCCCCGACTCCGGCGAGCGCGAGAAAGTGTCCGGTCAGCGCGCCGAGCAGCGTGTCGGCGATCAACATGCCTGCGACTCCGGCCGCGATCGAATATGGGGCGAGTAGCAGCAGGCGACGCCCGAGTCTACGTGGCGTCGAGGCACCCCGGCCGGCCCGGAGCCCAAGCAGCGCGGCCAGGAAATAGCCGGCGATCAGCCATCCGATGACCATGTAGAAGCCGCTCACCCCCCGGTAGTCGCTGCTCTGCGCGGGCGCGACATCGGCGCTCAGGACGCTGCGGTGTTGACTGGCGTCGACCTTGGTCAGCACCTGTTCGACGGCCAGCGTCAGCGCCGCGCCGCCGCCCGAGGCGACAAGAAGCCGGTCGGTCTGACCGCGGGGGTCGACGACCAGCGCGGCCGTCACGTCGTCGTTTCGCACCTGCTGGCGCGCCGTGCTCTCCCGCTGTACGGGGACCGCATGCAGTGGAGCTCCGGCGAGCCCGTCCAGGCGGGCGCTCAGCATGCTGGCTTCCTGCTGCGGCGCGACGACGGCGATGGGGTCCTGATGCAACCGCGGATCGTGAAAAGCGCCGACGTAGGAGAAGATGAAACCGACGCCGATCGCGAGCACGCTCAGGATCAGCACCAGGGTTTGCACGTCCAGCCGACGCGCGGATGCGGGTGTGCGGCGATCCGACGGACTCGGGTCAGAGGAGTGGATCTGGAGGGGCATGACGGACCTTTCGCTAGCTCTGTGAGACCTTCACCTGCCCTCCAAGAGTCGGCCTCGCCCCGATGAGCCCACATCGCATCGTCCAGACGATTCGGGTCGGCGGCGCGATCACCGCGCCGCGCTGGTCAGGGACGGCTGCCTGGCCGGATCCGCCCCTGGATCGGGTGCGATGGACGACAACCGCATCAACGATGCGATGCGCACTCGCAGCCCCTTGCCCCACCCTCCAGAGACACCTGACCCGTTTCAAGTCGAGACAGCAAAGGTGCGCCATGCATCTCAAAATCGAAGGAGCACATAATGAGTAAAGAACAGCGCGAGGCGATCGATCAGATGCTGCGCGACGCCCCGTTCGACCTGGGCGGCGACGTTCTCGTCCAGCGGCCATTGCTCGAGCAGCTGCTGACCGAACATCCGCTGGCGCAGGACGTTCGCGCGACCTCGGGTGAGCTAGGCGGTGTGCCGGTGATATTTATCGAGATCGCCGAGACAGAACCACAGGGCGTGATCTTTCACGTGCACGGCGGCGGTTTTGCCCTGGGCTCGGCGACCAGCTCGGTCGGCTTCGCTTCTGACCTCGCGCGCAAGGCAGGCATGAGCGCGATCACCGTGGACTACCGTTTGGCGCCCGAGCATCCCTACCCGGCGGCGCTACAGGACCTGACAGCCGCCTACCAAGCGCTGCTCGAGCGCGACAGCGCAGGCGCGCAGATCGTCGTCTCGGGAGAGTCCGCCGGCGGCAACCTCGCCCTCGCGCTGCTGATCGCGGGCAAGCAACGGGGACTGGCGATGCCCGCAGCAGCGGTGGTGTTCTCGCCAATGACCGACCTGACCGTGAGCGGCGACAGCTACACCACCAAGGCCGACGTCGACCCCAACATCACCGCTGCCGCCATCCAGACCCGAGCCAACGACTATCTCAACGGTACCGGCACCGACCCGGCCGACCCGCTGGTCAGCCCCATCTTCGCCGATCTCACAGGCCTG
>WQWK01000168.1 GCA_009785395.1 Conexibacteraceae bacterium | reverse complement strand
GGACCTCACCTCGCGGCGCGCGTTGCGCTTCGGCGTCACGGCCGCCGTCGGGGCGGACCGGGCCTACGACGAAAGCCAAGCGTTCGCGGCCCGCGCCGCGCAGGACGGCTTTGCAGGGATCCGGTACTTCCTGCGCCACGACCCGGCCGCGCGCCTTTACGGCATCACGCTGTTCGGAGAGCCCGGCCAGCCGGCGACGGATGACCGACGGTGGCCGGAGCCAACCACGGGCGAGATCCCCGACGAGGTCATCCAGACCGCCTGGCGGAAGTTCGGCTACCGGGTCGTGACGACCCCGTAGCGGGCGACGGCGCGGGCGCGCCAACCCGCGCACGGTGGGCGGCACACCGCACCAGGTGCGCGCAGTCCGCCGACCCGGCCGCCGATCGAGCGGCCCCCCATCAACCTCGTAAGGGAGGTTCCGATGCTGACCACCAAGACGATTCTCGTCGCCGACGAGGACGCGGGTGCACGCGCGTTCCTGTCCGAGAACCTGGAAGCGGACGGGTACTCGGTGCTGGTTGCCTTCGACCGCGCGAAGGCGATGGCGCTGCTGGTCAAGGAGCCCGATCTGATCGTCGTCGACGTCAACGGCCAGACGCTGGCGTTGATCGACGCGCTGCGCGCCGGCGACGGTCTGGCCGCGCACGCCGATCCCGCGACCCCGGTGATTGCGCTGACCGCGAAGGCTGACGCTGTAGAGCGGGTCCGGCTGCTCGAACGCGGCGGCGACGACGTGGTGCAAAAGCCCTACTCCTACCCCGAGCTGCGCGCGCGCGTGCAGGCGCTGCTGCGTCGCAGCGCTCCACACCAGAGCGGCGTGCTGCGGGTCGGCAGGCTGCGGCTCGATACCTGCAGCCGCCGGGCGGTTGTCGGCGAGTGCCCGGTCCAGCTGACCAGCCGTGAGTACGAGCTGCTGCGCGCCCTGGCGGCGCAGCCCGGCCGGGTGCTGACTCGCGGCGAGCTGCTCTCAGGCTGGGGCTACGGCACGGCCGCGCGCACGCGGACGCTCGACACCCACGTCGCGAGATTGCGGCGCAAGCTGACCGCGGCCGGCGCCGGACCGATGCTGGTCAACGTCTGGGGCGTCGGGTATCGACTCGACCCCCTGCTGTAGCGGATAGCCGGCGGGAGGGACGTGTGCTCGATGCGCGCCGCGGCCGCGCCCCGGGCAACAGCACGACTGGACGTAAGGACCGGCTTGCGGTCAGCGGGCCGGAGCAGGTCAACCAAGACAACACACACGGGCCGCGATTGCAGCGCGGCCCGTGGCGATCACCACACCAGGAGGAAGGTCCCAGTGGGCACTTCAATCTACATCGACCGGTCCACCGGCAACAACGCCGACCAACTCGACGCGTTGCTGGAAGCACCGAGGCGCGCGGCACCGAGTCTGAGGTTCGGGCGTGACGACGAGCATGAGGCGCGTCGGCAGGCGAAGGAGCGCCGCCAGCTCGAGCGCCGCCGCGCCCGCGACGCCCGGGTGCAGGTCCAAACCGCCGGCGCGCTGGCGGAGCTCGGCGCGCTGCTTGACCGCGCGCCCGCGCTGTCGCGGAAACCCGCACGCCGGCTGCCACCCTCGCGCGAGTCGGAGGCCACCACGCCGTCGGCAGCGGGGTCCCATGACGCTCGCCAGAACGCGGGAGCACACGCAACCGGCTCACCGGCCACCGCGGTCCGCCACCCGCGCGATCCTGCCCCAGTCGACGCCAAGCAAGACGCTGAGGCGATCGGCCAGCCCGAAGCCCGGGCCACGACCGATCTGTCGGAACCCACCAGCGAGCGTCGGCGGCCGCGCGGCCGCCGCGGCGGACAACGCAACCGCCAACAGCACCCCGCCGACTCCTACGAGGAGGTCCTGGCACAGGCGACTGTGGGGGCGATGGTGCGAGCGCTGATCGCGGAATCCGGAGACCCGGATCCCCGCATCGCGACCCGGCAGGCCGAAGCCGCAGCAGCCAAGGAGCTCCTGCCCTCACTGGCGGCCATCCGGGAGCAGCCGTGGATGGCAGCGGCGTTCGCCGCGCTCGAGACGAACCGCCGTGACGCGCTGCGCGAAGCCGCACGAAAAGCCGCCAAGACCGTCGTGGCCGCGACCAACGGAACAGAGGACCCACAGGCCGCGCAGGCGGTGCTGCTGGCGCTCTGCTTCATGCAGCGATACGCCATCTCTGCAATCCGCGCCGCCCGCGAGACAGGCCTGGTCAGCGACACCCGCGCCGAGGCCCTCGAAACCATCCGTGCCGAGGTACGCCAGCAGGCGGGTGTGTTGATCGACGCCGGCGAAGCGCGGGCCGTGCACCAGGCATTCCGCCAGATCGCCCACCCCGACGCCAGCCCCTGGCACTCGCACCGCGAACAGCTCGCCCAGGCGATCGGTGAACGGGCGGTCACCGAGGTCGGAACCGCCGCCCGGCACGGGCGCAACCAAGCGGAGCGGGACGCCGCCGGCATCTCCGGACGAGACGTGAACGCCGAAGTCGCCAGGCGGGTCGCGGTCGCGTTCGCGGTCCTGACCGCCCGCCCGCGACTGGCCGTCTGCAACCCGCAGACCGAGCGCAACGGCCAAGCCGGACAGCCGGTGCGCAGAACCCGGCAACGGTAGCGGGCAGCACTCGGCTGGCGGCGCCATCAAAGTACCGGTGCGCGCCGCCAGCCGAGCCCCGCAACCACGAACGCCGTCAACTGGAAGGAGAGAGCATTGGCACGAATCGCGGATCTGCTGAACAGCCCGGCAACGGTCGGGATCGCGACCGGCTCCGCGCTCGGGGGATTCATAGGCGCAAGCATCGCGTTCCTAACCGGACGAGAAGACAAGATGGACCTGTACATCGGCCGGGGCGCGGCCGCGGGCGGATACGCCGCGCTGTGCTACGAGATCGCCAAGGCGATAACCCGGACAGTCGGGCCCGCCAGCGACGTAAAATCAGGGTCGTGAGCAAGCTCAACTTGATCCTTGGCTGCACGGCTATCGGAACGGCAGGCGGCGTGATCGCCGGGCTGGCGCGCTCCTCCAACGGAGCCGATGAGGTCATGATCGCGCTCCTTGCCCTGGCGGCGGTGGTCGGTTTCGTCTGGCTCCCAGACGCGCTGCACGACCGCAGGCACTAAGCACCCGCCCACCACGCAAACCCGTCGGGCCACTGATCGGCAACGCGGGCCCAGCCGTAGAAGGCGATAGACGCCCGCGCCCCGAGCCCCGGCTTCCTGCACCTAACGTCCGGTCGCGGGAGGGGCGCGGGCGAGCAAGCACGAACAAAGGAGGGCCTGCCATGTTGAAGGACACGTGGACCGCCGTGCTTTCGCAGGTAGCCGAGCCATATCTCGACGACCCCGGGATCGCGACCGTCGGCGCCGACCACTTGGAGCGGGTGTTCTGCTCCACCTGGCTGCCGCTCGGCCAAATCGACGGCGCCTCAGAGGAGCTCCGCGAAGCGTCGTGGATCGCCGCCGGGGAGATCGCCAAACGCTGGGGCGAGGACGGCGGACAGCACGTCGAGGAGACGGCGATCGCCGGCGCCTGGGGACTCGCAACACCGGCGGCGACAGGCGCCCTACCTGCACCGCGGCGACACAAGCAACCCGGACCGCGAACAGGACCGCACGGGCAGCCAAGACGCTCAGCAGAGCGACCGGCGCCAGGACCGTGACGATCGCGGTAGCCGCGGTTGTCGTGGGTCTGGCCCTACGCGTGGTGATCTGGTGACGCCCGCCCGCCCGGCCTAATACGTGCTGTTGGGCTGGGACCGTCTCGTGTGCATGGTGTGGGTATGGCACGTGTGAACGTTTATCTCCCCGACGACCCGGCAGACCGCGCCAAGCTCGCCGGCGTGAGCCTCTCAGCGATCACCCAAGACGCGCTCCGCAACGCCCTGGCAGCGCCCGACACCGGCGCATGGCTGGACCGCCTCGACCAACACGCCTCCGCCGAGTTCGAGCGCGACCGTGTGCTCGACGCGCTCGATCAGGCCCGCGAGAACTTCGGCGCCCGGTCAAGAGGCTGAACCGCTTGTGCTGGACGCCCCGACCGAAGTCGAGGCGCTGCTGCTGCTGCTCGACACCGACGCGCGGGCTGCCCGTAGCTTTCAATCTGGCGAGCTCGTCGCTTCTGCCTCCTGACATTCCCCGCTCCGCAGCAGGACTCCCGGCTCCCGTGCCTCGCGGAGAGCAGCAGCGCGATCGAGAGTGCTGTCAGACGATACTGGGGCACTGGGGTGGTCGGTTCCGGCCCGCCGGTCTTGGTGGTGAGGGGTCGCCGCCAGCACCCGGTTGGGTGGTGGCGGCGACCCGATTCCTTTGGTGTTAGATGGTGAGGTTGGTGGCGAGGCCGTTCAGGGTGCTGGCCTGTCCGGCGGTCAGCCATCCCTGCGCCTGCAACGCGGTCACTCCCTGCTCGTAGGCGCCGACGAGGCTGGCCAGCTGCGTCGGCGCGGTCTGCGGGGTGATGTTCCCCAATGCCGCGATCGCCTGGTTGGCGAGCAGCTTGACCAGCGTCTGCTCAAACGCTCCGAGTGCCTGGAACTTCGCCGAGCCCTCGACGTACTGCCAGGTCAGGTTGGCGAGGTTCGGCGGCGTGTCGAGCAGGATCGTCTCGGCCACCGCGGGCGAGGTTGACGCCTGGTAGCTCTGATCGCCGCCGTATGCGGCGGTGAGCTGGTCTGATCCGGCCGGCAGGCTGGAGGTCTGGCAGGTCGCCACACCGTTGCCGTTGATCGGCTGGGCGCCGCACCCGGCGATCGTGCCACTGCCATCGTCGAACGCGACGGTGCCACCGTCGGGCGCCGGACTGACTGTGGCCGTCAAAGTCACCGGCTGCGTTTCAAGCGACTGGTTCGGCGAAACGGTCAGGCCGGTCGAGGTAGGAGTCTCGGTCAGCACCGAAACAGCAACACCGAAGGGTGCGCTGACGCCCGTGATGAAGCTTTCGTTGACGTCGGTGCCGTCGAGGTTCGCCTCCGCGATCGTATCGATCCCGTCGTTTGCCCAGTAGACGTGTTGGCCGTCGACCGCAATCCCGAAGGGCTGGCCAGCCCCGGTGATGAAGCTTTGGTTGACGTCGGTG
>WQWK01000167.1 GCA_009785395.1 Conexibacteraceae bacterium | reverse complement strand
TCGGTGGGCGTCAGGTCGAACACCCCGCTGGAACTCGTCGGCTTCAGCCGCCCCGGCTTGCCGTTGCCCTGCACGGCCTTGAAGGTGCGCCCCGCCACGCCGGCGGCCCGGAAGCCCTCGCGAGTGGCCTGGTAGACGGCGCGGTTCGCCCCGTCGCGGACGCCGAGCCGATCCAGCAGGTCCGAACCCGCGAGCTTGCTCAACGTCCGCATGCCGAACCCCATACCTCGCTCGCCGACGCTCACCAGCTCACTCTCCCTTCCAGATGGACTTTGTCCGGTTGTCCGGCGGGCCGCACCGCGAACTCGATCTGACGATCCGTCGTCGCCGCGGCGAAAGCCACCTCGCTCGGTAACAGGACCGGCTTGCGGAACGACACCTCGACCGTGTAGGACTCCGGCAGGAGCGGGCCGAGCTCGGCCAGGCAACGCGCCTTCGTCCACATCCCGTGCGCGATCGTCCGCGGGAATCCGAACAGCCGCGCGCCCAGCGGGTGCAGGTGGATCGGGTTGTGGTCGCCGGAGACGCCGGCGTAACGTCGCCCGAGGTCCTCGGGAAGCCCCCAGACCGCGCTTTCGCGTAGCTCAGTGCCGGTGGCTTGCGGGCCACCGGCACTGCCGCCACCGTTCCTCGACCCGTCCCTGCGAAGCATCGTGCTGTGCTCCTCCCAGACGGGCTCGCCGCCCGCAGCGACCGAGGTGACGAGGGTGAACGTGCGACCGCGCGGGTGCGGCTCCGCCGGGGTCGCGTGGACGGCCACATCGAGCGGCTCCGCCGCCTCGATCGCGCGGAGGCAGGTGATCCGGTTGCGCACGTGCACCAGCCCGACCGCGGGAAACGGAAACGCGCCGTCGGTCATCAGCGCCATGTGGAGCGGGAACGCCAGCAGGTGTGGGGCCGTGGCCGGGAGCGTGTCGCCGGGCGGTAGCGCGCAGACGCGTGCGTACGCGGCGAGCCGGTCGCGGGCGAACCGCACGCCGGGCAGCACAAGCTCCACGTCCGGTAGCTCGTGTCCGCCGCCGGCCACGAACGGAAGCAGCGAGGCGCCCGGCAGCAGCGCCAGCGCTGCGCGCAGCGACGCGCCGAGCGTGCTCGGCGGGCTTGAGAGGCGGCGTGTCGCGGTGATTGGGTCAGGCTCCGATCAGGCTCTGGCCGCAGACGCGGACCACGTTTCCATTGAGCCCGGACGAGGCGGGGCTGGCGAGCCACGCGATCGTCTCGGCTACATCGATCGGCATGCCGCCCTGCGACAGCGAGTTCATCCGGCGGCCCGCCTCGCGCAGCGCCAGCGGCATCTGCGCGGTCATCTGCGTCTCGATGAACCCGGGTGCGACGGCGTTGATCGTCGCCTCGCGCTCGGCCAGCACCGGCGCGTAGGAATCCACCAGACCGATGACCCCGGCCTTGGAGGCCGCATAGTTCGTCTGCCCCGCGTTGCCGGCGATGCCGCCGACGGAGGAGACGCAGACGACCCGCCCCCGCTGGCGAAGCGCCGCATCCGACCCGCCCGCGATCAGCGAGTCGGTGATCCGCTGCGGCGCGATCAGGTTCACCGCGATCACCTCACGGAAGCGCTGCTCGTCCATCCGCGCGAGCGACCTGTCGCGGGTGATCCCGGCATTGTGAACGACGACGTCGACGCCGCCGTGCTGCTCGCGCAGGTGCTCGGCGATCGCCTGCGGCGCGTCGGCGTCGGTGATATCGAGCGTCAGCGCCGAGCCGATGCCGGCGGTACTCCGCTCAAGCTCCGCGGCGAGTGCCGGCACGTCGAGCCCGACCACGTGCGCGCCGTCGCGCGCGAGCGTCGCCGCGACCGCGGCCCCGATCCCGCGAGCGGCACCGGTCACGAGCGCGACCCGGTTCGCGAGCGGCTCGGCCCAGTCGATCTCGACGGGCTTCGCGCCGGCGCGGATCCGGATGACCTGGCCCGACACGAACGCCGAGCGGGACGAGAGCAGGAACCGCATCGTCGAGGCGATCTGCTCCTCGGCGTCGGGCTCCACATACACGAGCTGCGCGGTCGCGCCGTGACGCAGCTCCTTGCCGAGTGAGCGCACGAACCCTTCGAGCGCGCGCTGCGCGATCGACTCCGAGCGGGTGCGCGCCCGCGTCGGCGGGGTGCCGAGCACGACCGCCCGGCCGCACGTGCCGACGGCGACGATGTGCCTGTGAAAGAAGCGGTGGAGCTCGGAGAGACCCTCCGGCTCGGTGATCCCGGTCGCGTCGAACACGAGACCGTGGTAGGAGCTCGAGGCGCCGTTCGACGCCGCCCTACGATCGGCCGCGTCCGTCGTCACCGCCTGCAGGCGCGTACCGGCGAGCGCGTAGTCCAGCGCCGGACCGAGCCGCCCACCCGGCGCCGAAGCGAGCGCGATCCAGCCCGACAGATCCGCGCTGCCGGCGGCATGGCGCCGCAACCGCGTCGGGCGGGGCAGCCCGAGCTGCTTGGCGACCGTGCGGGTGATCGGCAGGTTGACAAGCTCGGCGTAGCGGTCGGTCACTTCCCATCTCCTGGTGTTTCGAGGATCGCCACCACGCCCTGTCCGCCGGCGGCGCAGATGCTGATCAGCCCGCGTCCGCCGCCGCGCTCGTGCAGCGACTTGGCGAGGCCTGCGACGATCCGGGCGCCGGTCGCGGCGAACGGGTGGCCGGCGGCGAGCGAGCCGCCGTTGACGTTCAGCCGCTCGCGGTCGATCGGACCGAGCGGGCGCTCGAGGCCGAGGCGCTCCTGGCAGAACTGCGCGTCCTCCCACGCCGCGAGCGTGCAGAGCACCTGCGAGGCGAACGCTTCGTGGATCTCGTACAGGTCGAAGTCCTGCAGCGCCAGGCCGTGGCGGGCGAGCATCCGCGGGACGGCGTATGCCGGTGCCATCAGCAGCCCCTCGTCGCCGCTGACGTAGTCGACCGCGGCCGTCTCGGCGGCCACCAGCTGAGCCAGCGGGGTCAGGCCCCGGGTTGCCGCCCACTCCTCGCTGGCGAGCAGCACCACCCCGGCTCCGTCACTGAGCGGCGTCGAGTTGCCGGCCGTCATCGTCCCGCCCGGTCCGCCGAACGCGGGGCGCAGCCTCGACAGCTTCTCGACGCTCGAGTCGGGCCGCAGGTTCTGGTCGCGCCTGAGGCCCCGATACGGCGAGATCAGGCCGTCCTGGAATCCCCGCTCGTAGGAGGCGGCGAGGTTCCGGTGGCTGCGCGCCGCCAGCTCATCCTGGGTCTGACGGCTGATGCCCCAGCTCGCCGTGGTCCGCGCCTGATGCTCGCCCATCGACAGTCCGGTCCGCGGCTCCTCGTTACGCGGGATCGCGGGGATCAGGTGCTGCGGCCGCAGCGAGCTCAGCGCCGCCAGCTTGCGCGCCACAGACTTCTCACGGTTGGCGGCGAGCAGCGTCTTGCGCAGTCCTTCGCCGAGCGCGATCGGGGCGTCCGAGGTCGTGTCGACGCCACCGGCGATCCCGGCCTCGATCTGGCCGAGCGCGATCTTGTTGGCGACCAGGATCGCGGTCTCGAGACCGGTCCCGCACGCCTGCTGCACGTCGTAGGCGGGCGTCGCGGGAGCGAGCCGTGAGCCAAGAACGCACTCGCGGGTCAGGTTGAAGTCACGGCTGTGCTTCAGCACCGCACCAGCGGCGACCTCGCCGAGCCGCTCGCCCTCCAGCCCGAACCGCGCCACCAGCCCGTCAAGCGCCGCCGTCAGCATGTCCTGGTTGGACGCGTGGCTGTAGGCCGCGTTCGCGCGCGCAAACGGAATGCGGTTCCCGCCGACGACGACGGCGTGGCGTCTGGTGCTGCTCATAGGCCCTCCGAACCCATCTCGGCGTATCTAAACACATCGTTGTGTTCGGATACTATCTGGACGCACAGACGGCGGGTTGACGGATGCCCATTGCGCGCAACGCGCCGGGGGCAGATGCCCGACTCGGGTGACGGTTCCTCGTGGGTACTCTGGGCGGCGTGGAAATCCGGGCCGCTGTCCTCGAAGGAGTTGGCGAGCCGCCTCTGATTCGGCCGGTCGAACTCGATCCGCCGGGTCGGGGTGAGGTGCTCGTGCGGGTCGGCGCCGCCGGCCTGTGCCACTCCGATCTGTCGGTGATCGACGGCTCGCGGCCGCGCCCGCTGCCGATCGTGCTCGGGCACGAGGTCTCCGGGGAGATCCTCGCGGTCGGCGCGGGCGTGAGCTCGCTGACTGTCGGCGACCATGTCGTCGCCGCGTTCGTGCCCTCATGCGGCGACTGCGTCGAGTGCCGGCAGGGCCGTCCCGCGCTGTGCGAACCGGGCGCGGCTGCCAACGGCTCCGGGACGCTGCTCGGCGGCGAGCGGCGACTGCGCCACGCCGACGGCCCACCCGGTGGGACCGGCGCTCCGATCCACCACCACCTCGGCGTGTCCGGGTTCGCCGATCACGCGGTGCTCAGCGAGCGGTCGCTGGTGCGGATCGATCCGGAGCTGCCGTGGGAGATCGCGGCGCTGTTCGGCTGCGCGGTCCTGACCGGCGTCGGCGCGGTCGTCAACGCCGCCTGCGTGCGGCCCGGCGAGACCGTCGCGATCTTCGGGCTCGGCGGCGTCGGGCTGGCAGCGCTGCTGGGTGCGGTCGCGGCCGGCGCCTGGCCGGTTGTGGCGATCGATCGCGTGCCGGCGAAGCTCGAGTTGGCCCGTGAGCTGGGAGCGACGCACGCAATGCCCGCCGGCCCAGAGATCACAGAACAGGTGCGTGCGCTCGTGCCGGGCGGCGTCGACCACGCGATCGAGACAGTCGGCAGCTCCGAGGTGCTGGCCGCCGCGTACCACGCAACCCGCCGCGGCGGTTGCACGACCACGGTGGGGCTTCCGCACCCGGACGCGCGGCTGACGATCCCCGCCGTCAGCCTGACCGCGGAGCAGCGGCGTCTGCAGGGCTCATACCTCGGCTCGTGCGTGCCGAGTCGTGACATCCCGCGGTTCATCGCGCTGTACCGTGCCGGCCGGCTCCCGGTCGACCGGCTGCTCTCGCACCGCCTCGGGCTCGACGAGCTCGACTCGGGCTTTGCGCGGCTCGCGCGCGGCGACGCGGTCCGGCAGGTGGTGGTCTTCTGACCGGCGA
>WQWK01000166.1 GCA_009785395.1 Conexibacteraceae bacterium | reverse complement strand
GGCCGGCAGGAAGATCTGCTCGGCCGGGAGGGTCGGCACCTGCTCCCAGCTCCAGAGGCCGAACAGCGCCAGCCAGATGTGGGTGAACACCCGGGCGCGCTCGACCCCGCCGGCGTCGCGGATGTAGGCGCTCGCGGCCCGCATGTGCCGCAGGTCCGGGCTGTCGCCGGCGAGCCGCAGCGCGACGTAGGACTCGACCGAGGTGGAGAGCTCGCCAGGCCCGTCGAAGAAGTTCGCCCAGGAACCGTCGGCGCGCTGCTTGGAGCGGATCCAGCTGGCTGTACGCTCGCTCGTCTGCGGCTCGCGAACCCCCAGGAACTCCCGCAACAGCATGTCCTCGGCGTCCATCGAGACATTCGTCTCGAGCTCGCCCTTCCACCAGCCGGCCTCGTTCTGGAGCGACAGCAGGTGATCGCAGGCCCTTGACAGCGCCTCGTGCGCGGTGCCCGCAGATGACCAGGTCTCGTTCGTCGCTTCCCTGATTGGCTCCACTCGCGTTCACACGCTATTAGATATGCGGATGGACGGCTCTCAAATTCGCCCCGCCGGGCCCGATCTTGCCGAGCTGCCGGAGCGCCGGCAGGGCGAGGCGATGGCGCTCAATCAGCGCTACCTGAACCGCCAGCTCGGCAAGGTCGTCCAGACGCTTGGTTTCGATCGCGAGTGGGTACGGGGGCAGGGGTCGCACCTGATCGACCGCGAGGGCAACGAATACCTCGATCTGATCTCCGGCCACGGCGTGTTCGCGGTCGGGCGAGCACACCCGGACGTCAAGCGCCGGCTGCACGCCGCGATCGACGCCGACACCCCGTCACTGCCTCAGATCGGGGTGTCGACGTTGCCCGGGATGCTGGCCCGGGAGCTCGTGCAGCGGGCCCCGGCCCCGATCGATGCAGCGATCTTCACCAACTCCGGCGCGGAGTCTGTCGAGGCGGCGCTGAAGCTCGCCCGGGCGGCCACCGGCCGAACCCGGATCCTGTACTGCGATCGAGGCTTTCACGGGCTCACGCTCGGGGCGCTGTCGATCAACGGCAACGACGAGTTCCGCGAGCGCTTCGGCCCGCTGCTCCCCGGCTGTGATCGAATCCCGTTCGGCGACACGGCGGCGCTGGCGGCCGAGCTCCGGCGCGGCGACGTCGCGGCGTTCGTCGTCGAGCCGATCCAGGGCAAGGGCGTTCACCTTCCTCCCCGGGGCTACCTGCGAGCCGCCCAGGATCGCTGCCACGAGCTGGGCTCGCTGTTCGTCCTCGACGAGGTCCAGACCGGGATCGGCCGCACCGGTCGCTTCTTCACCGCCGAGCACTGGGGGCTGCAGCCGGATCTGATCACGCTCTCAAAGGCGCTGTCGGGTGGGTATGTGCCGATCGGCGCGGTGCTCGCCAGCCGGGCCGTGTTCGACGCGACGTTCAACTCGATGGAACGCAGCGTGATCCACAGCTCGACCTTCGCCAACGGTGACCTGGCCGCGGCAGCCGCACTCGCGACGCTTGCCGTGATCGACGACGAAGGGCTCGTAGGCGCGGCGGAGCGCCTCGGCAAGCTGCTGCTCGAGTTGACCGAGCCGCTGGCCGAGCGCTTCGAGATCGTTCGCGGGGTTCGAGGACTCGGGATGATGTGGGGGCTCGAGCTTGGCCCGCCGCCGGGACGCGCCGCCAGACGGGTGTGGGAGGCGATCGAGCGCCGCCAGCCGGGCCTGTTCGCCCAGATGGTCGTGGTGCCCCTGTTCCACGAGCACCGGATTCTGACCCAGGTGGCGGGGCACCACGTCAACGTGATCAAGGCGCTGCCCCCGTTGACCACCTCCGAGGCCGACCTGCGCCGGTTCGCGGCGGCGCTCGCGAGCGTCCTCGAGGACGCCGAACAGCGGATGTTCCGCAGCTACGCGAGCCTCGGATTCTCGCTCGGACGCCGGAGCTTGTCGGCGGGTTAGGTGCCGGTTAGTCCGGCCGCGGAAAACGGTTTCGCCGATTGATCGGTCAACTACACTCGTTCACATGACGGTCGCATCCTCATCGACGCTTGAAGGCGCCGGACTCGAGGCGTGGCGCAGCTATCTGCAGAGCCACGCCGCGATCGTGCGGGCGCTGGACGCCGAGCTGCTCGCCGCACACGGGATGACGACGAGAGACTACGAGGTGCTCCTGTACCTGGCTCAGGCGCCCGACCGGAAGCTGCCGATGTCGGCGCTGTCGGAGCGAACGCGGCTGACGCGCTCGGGCATCACCCGCCTGGTTGACGGGCTCGTCGAGGCCGGCCTGACCGAACGGATCGCCTGCGCGAAGGACGCCCGGGTCTCCTACGCCGGGCTCACCGAGCGCGGCTACGAGAAGCTCCGCGACGCCGGCTGCACCCATGTCGCCAGCATCGAAAGGATGTTTCTGGCGCACTTCACCCCGGACGAGGTCGTGCTGCTCGCCGAGCTGCTGCGGCGTCTGCCGGGCGCCGCTGTCGACGGGTCCTGTACCGTCGATTGACGATGGCGCTTGGGGCGCAGACCACCGCTCCACGGATCGATGCCCGCACCCGGATCGGCGCGGTCCGGCTGACGGTCCGCGACCTCGATCTGTCGGCCCGGTTCTATGAGCAGCTGCTGGGGCTCGTCCCGGATGAGCAGCCCGACGGAAGTTTGCGGCTTGGTGCGGCCGTTGGCAGGTCGCCGTTGCTCGAGCTGCGGGCGGACGGCTCGGCTCCGGCCCGAGACCCCCGGCTCACCGGTCTCTACCACTTCGCGGTCCTGGTGCCGACGCGACGCGATCTGGCGGTCTCGCTGGTTCGCCTGTCGCAGGGTCGCTGGCCGCTCGATGGTGCCTCGGACCACCTCGTCAGCGAGGCTCTGTATCTGAGCGATCCGGACGGCAACGGGATCGAGATCTACCGCGACCGGGACCGGTCGGAGTGGCGCTATGACCAGAACGGTCAGATGCAGATGGCGACGCTGCCGCTCGATCTGCGCGGCCTCGTCGCCGAGCTCGACGCCGCCCCGCCCGATCCTGCCAGCGATGCGAGCGTGCCGGCGGAGACGCGTATCGGCCACATCCACCTGCAGGTCTCGGAGCTCCGTCAGATCGAGGCGTTCTACAACGGCGTCCTCGGGTTCGACGTGATCGTGCGCAGCTACCCCGGCGCGCTGTTCGTCTCGGCCGGCGGCTATCACCACCACATCGGGCTCAACACCTGGAACAGCCGGGGCGCGGCGGCTCCCCCGCCGGGCGCCGTCGGGCTGGATTCCTACGAGGTCGTGTTCGAGGAGCCGCGAGCGCTCGACGAGGTCCTGCAGCGAGCGCGTGCGGCCGGGCTCGCGACCGAGCCGCCGCCCGGTAATGGGCCGGACGGGGCGGGTGCTTCCGATGGGACGGGCGGGACGCTCGTTCGCGACCCGAACGGCAATGCCGTCGTCCTGACCGTCTGAGTATTCCGGCGGCTAAGCTGGCTTTTTGAGATATCCCGGCGACGTGGCGGAGTGGCTACGCAGCGGCCTGCAAAGCCGTCTACACCGGTTCGATTCCGGTCGTCGCCTCTTGTAGGTGTTACACGTTTGAGTCCGGTTGATGTTCACGTTTGGACCGGCGGGCGCCCGCTAGCGATTCTCAGCACCCAAATGGGGGTATGGACCCCATTGCGGTGCGGAGAACGGGCGCGTTCTCTCCCGGGGCCGTTTGTCCAGGCCCCGGAGGGCCTATCGCCGGAAAACGGACAGACGCGTGGGCGACTGGCGCATAACCCGTGGCGAGCCCGGCAGCAGGGGCACAAAACCCCTGCAACCGCTCAATTGTGACCGCCTTATAAGTAGGTGTTCACGTTTGAGCCGCCGGCACGTCTGGCGTCCACGGAAAGCACCGGCGGCGCGTTCGGTCGGGTGGACCCGAGCCTCGAACGTGGATCTACCGAGGGTCCTACCTCATTTTCATTCAGAGTTGACGACCTTCTCCGTCGGAGTGGACATAGCCGCGGTGTCGCCGTGGCCATCCTCATCGCCGAGCGTCAGCGTCTGGGCAAGGTGGGCGAAGCGTTTTGCCTCGACCTCGCCCATCGACGCCAGTTGCTCTCCGACCGCCCGGATGTCCTCGACCAGCCGCCGGCGCTCGCGCCAGATCGTGTCGGTGTTGTGGGCGAGCTCTCGCGCGCGGGTCTCGGCGTGCCCGAGAATCTGACCGGCCTGCTGACGGGTATTCCCGAGCAGCTTGTCCGCCTCGCTGCGAGCCGCTGCCTTCACCTTCTCGGCTTCGGCGACGGCGTTGTTGCGCAGGTCGGTGATCTCGCGCAGTGCGGCTTCCCGCAGTTCTGTCGCCTCGCGCTGCGCCGCTTCGCGGACCCGCTGGGCCGTCTGCAGCATCTCCTGGCGCGCCTGCTCCCCCGCCCGTTCGGCGGCGGCAAGCGCCTCCTTCGCCTCCTGCTCCGCCAGCTGAAGCCGGTCGTCGGCCTTCGCACGCGAACGGGCGGTGATGTCGTCGGCGGTCTCGTGGGCGCGCTGGAGCAGGTCGCGGGTCTCGTCGCTGACCTCTTCGAGCGCGTGCTTGACCGCGGACTCAGGCGAAGCCGTCATCTCGAGCTCCGCGATGATGCGGTTGACGCTCTCGACGTAGCGGTCGACCGCGGCACGGTCGTAGCCACGCATCGCGACCGGGAACTCGCTCTTCCGTGCCTGAGCGAGCATGCGATCCCGCTCCGCCGTTCCCAGAACCTTGCTTCGAGCCCTGCGCGCTGACGCGCTGGCGGCGGCGCTCGGGTCGGGTGGCTCCGGCCTTCCATCGGCGGTGGGGGCATTGCCCGCCCGCTTGTCCGAATCGCGCTCGCGCGTGTCGAAGCTCGTCATCGCGGACATCTCCCTTCAGCTCGCTCGGGGGTTACGCAGCCCATTCCACCACGTCCTGGTCGAATCGTCGATCGTTTGCCAGTTGCTCCAACCATGCTCCCGAGCCGGCGGCGACGCAAGTGATCGGCAGCTCCGCCAGGTGCACGGGGAGCTCGGTCTCCTCACGCAGCCGCTCCGCCAGCCCGCGGAGCCGAGAACCGCCTCCGGTCAGCATCAGCCCCCGGTCGAGGATGTCGGCGCCAAGCTCGGGAGGCGTCTCGCGAAGCGTCTCGGTGATCGTTTGCACGATTCGGGCGACCGGCCGCT
>WQWK01000165.1 GCA_009785395.1 Conexibacteraceae bacterium | reverse complement strand
GACCGGTGCGCTCGATCTGGCCAGCGGTGGCGCCGTGCTCGACGCGCTCCGCGATGCGGTTGACGAGCTCGGCCAGACGGTGCTGATGGTTACCCACGATCCGCGCAGCGCCGCGCGTGCGGATCGCGTCCTGTTTCTCGCCGATGGACGGCTGGTGGGCGAAGCCCGCGAGCCGACGGCGGAGCAGGTTGCAGATCGCCTCGCCGCCCTGGATCGCCTCGCCGCCCTGGAGGTTTAGCTTGCTGGCGCTCGCGGTTCAGACCGTGCGGGGGCGACGCGCCAGTCTCGCGGGCGCGTTCGTGGCGGTGGTGATCGCCGCCACGCTGATGAGCGCCTGCGCGGTGCTGATCGCGTCCGCGCTGAGGGCGCCCGGACCCGGTCGGTTCGCGGCGGCGGAGCTGGTGGTGCAGGCCCGCTCCTCGATCACGGTCGGCCACGGGAACACGGCGTCGAGCGAGGTCGTGTTCCCCGCGCCGCGGCTGCCGATGGCCGATCTGGCGCGCGCGGGCCGGGTGCCCGGTGTCGCCCGCGCCGTCGGCGACGTGAGCTTTCCGGTGGCAATGTTTGACGCCGCCGGCACGACGGCCGCCAAGGCGCCGGCGGCCGACAACCCTCGCGGACACGGCTGGTCCAGCGCCGCCCTGGCCGGCTATCGCCTGTCGGCCGGCGTCCGGCCCGGCGCGGCCGACGTCGTCGTCGCGCGGTCGCTTGCGGCGCCGGATCGCCTCCGGCCCAGGGACCTGGTGCGTATCGCCACGCCCGGAGGAGCACGGAACTTCACGATCAGCGGGATCGCGAGCGGCCCGCGCGAGGACGAGCAGTCCGTCTTCTTCGCCGACGCCGTGGCCCGCGGCCTGGCCGGGGCGCCGGATCAGGTCAACGCGATCGCGATCATCATGAGGCCAGGGACCGATCCCGCCCGGGTGAGGGCGGCGCTGCGCCACCGGCTGGGGGGCTCGGTCGTGGTGCTCGATCGCGCTCATGCGGCCGAGGCTGACGCCGGTGACCCGAGAGTCGCTGGTCGATCGGACCTGATCGCGCTGCTCGGAACGATGGCGGGCACAGCCGGCACCGTGGCGGTGTTCGTGATCGCATCGACGTTCGCGTTCGCGGTCGCGCAGCGCCGCCGCGAGAACACGACGCTGCGAGCGATCGGAGCGACCCCTGGCCAGGTTCGGCGGATGGTGATCGCCGAGGCGCTGCTTATCGGGCTGTCCGGAGGTGCGATCGGCATGATCGCGGGCCTGCCGCTGGCGAGCTGGATCGCGAGGATGCTCGTCAGCCACAACGCCGCCCCCCAGGGATTCGTCCCGTACGACACGTGGATCGCGCTCGTGTGCGCGCTCGGGGCCGGGTTGCTCGTCTGCCTGCTCGCCGTGCTCGCCGCCGCTTGGCGGGCCGGCGCCGCGCCGCCGGCGGAGGCGCTGCGAGACCAGCGGACCGGCCGCCAGCGCATCGGCCTGGGGCGCGGCCTCATCGGAGTCGGGCTCCTCGGGGGCGCGGTCGCGATGATCTGCCTGTTTCAGGGCCAGGCGGCGCTGACGTTCTCATACCCGACGGCGCTGCTGTTCATGTCCGGCACCGCGCTGCTGGCGCCGCTCCTGCTCGGTGGGCTGTCGGCGCTCGTCGCGCGCCCGCTGCGCCTGCTACCCGGTGCGCTCGGCCTGCTGGCCAGCACCGCCGTGTCGGCATCGCGCGGCCGCGGGGGTGCGGTCGGGGTGCCGATCATGCTGATCACGGTGCTCGCCGCCACCGGCGTGGTCCTGGCCCAGACCGATCAGCGCAACACGCAGCGCGTGGCGACGCAGCGCACGACCGCGACGCAGGTGCTCGTCGCGTCGGCCGGCGCCGGCCTGCCCCCGGCTACGGTGAGCGCGATCCGGACGCTATCCGGAGTGCGCGGGGCGACCGGCGTGCTGCCCACCCAGATCTTCCTGCTCGACCGGGGACTGACCAACAATGGCGACCCGCGCCCGGCGGCGGCGCTCGACGGAGGGGCCGACGGCGCAACGCCCGGCCTCGACCTCGGCGTCCGCTCGGGGTCATTGGCCGCCGTGCACGGGGACGTGATCGCGCTCGCGTACTCCGTCGCGGCACCGGCGCACCTGCACGTCGGAGATCCGCTGCACGCCAGCATGTTCGACCTCAGGCGGGTCACCCTGCGGATCGGCGCGATCTATGACCGCGGCGCCGGCCTCGGGGAGCTCGTGGTCGATCCTGCCCTCGCGCGCGCCCACGCCGCCGACAGGCTCGACAGTGCGATCTTCGTCACCGGCGGCGCGGCCGCCGCGCGGCAGCTGACTCGTTACGCGCGCCTGCACCCCGAGGTCGCGATCCGCTCCAGGAGCCAGTACCTCGCCGGCGTCCATGGATCGACCGTTCAGACCGTCTGGGTCGCGTGGTTCATCATTTCGCTCGCCGGCGTCTTCGCCCTGCTGTCGCTGATCAACACGGTCGCGATGGCGACCGCGGTGCGTGGCCGTGAGTTCGCCAGCATCCGGCTGCTCGGCGGCACCCGCCGCCAGTGTCTGCAGCTGATCAGCCTCGAGTCGTCGATCACCGTGCTCGTCGCGCTGGCGATCGGCGCCCTGATCGTGCGACTGTCACTCCTTGGCGTGCCGGCAGGGCCAACCGGGATGCCCGTCAGCGGCCCCTCGATCTTCGTCGCCGCCATCCTCGCCGGGACCGGCCTGCTCGGAATCATCGCCGGGACAATGGCGGGGATGGGCGCCCTCCGGCCGTCGCCGCGGCTGTGAGCGCGTCGATCGCGCTGGCCGTGATCGAATAGCGCGCGACCGCATTGCCGGCGATTTCTGTTGCCCTGCGGGGCGATGCGAGCGTCTGCGCGATCACGAACGCGAGCGCGGCCGCGCTGGGCGGATCCCGCAGGACGGGGGTGAGCTGGTCGGCGCTCGCGCGGTAGCAGCCGCGGCGTGCGACCGCGCAGGCGAGCTCGGCGATGACCGCGTGTCGCGTCCCATCGAAGGCGGCCCTACCGAGCAGCAGCGCGATCGTGCCGTGCGTGCGAATGCCGGGCCGGCCGGTCACTGGCGGGGGCGCGAATTGCTCGCCGAGCGTGAGCCGAACCTGCAGGTCGGGCAGATTGACGCCACCGGCGGCGGCGTTGCCGGGCTCGACCGTCCGCGGGTTGCACTCGATGTAGCTCGGTTCGCCTCGCCGGTGCAGGTAGTCGAGCGTCAGCCCGCCATGCCACCCAAGCGCTTCGCCGAGCGCGGCGATCTGGCGTCGCGGCGTGGGGTGGTCGACGCTGAGGCGCGCCGCGGCACTCGGCCCGATCCCGGTACCGGTCTGCACGCTGGCGTGAACGGCCACCAGGCGCCCGCGGTCGAACAGACCCTGCACCTGACCGTACTGGCCGCTCGCGGGTGCCTGCGCCATCACCGGCCCCGCCGCCCGCTCGAGCAGCGCGCGCTCCGCGTCCGCACGTGACCGCTGGTCCTCGACCAGCCGGACGCCACGCCCGGCGGTGCTGAACGCTGCCTTGAGCCAGTACGGAAACGGCAGGTCCTCGAGGTCGGCGTGGTCGCGCACGAGCCGCCACGGGGGCTGCGGGAGCCGGAGTTCGTCGAGCAACCGGGCGAACTCGATCTTGCTCTGGAGACGGTCAAACGACGCCATGTCCGCCACCGCCACGGGGACATCTGCGAGCAGCGGCCCGGCGGCGGCGAACAGCCACGCCTGCTCATGCGTCGGCAACACCACGTCGATCCCGCGTTCGTCGACCACCCGCCTGACGGCGGTCAGGTAGCCGACCGGATCGAGGCCCGACGGCGGGCACCGATGCAGCCTGCGCGTCCAGCGGCTGAACCGGGCGATGCACAGCGGGTCGGGATCGAGCGCCTCGACGTGGTAACCGGCCGGGCCCAGACAGCTCAGCGTCTCCCGCGAGCTCAAGCTGGATCCTTCCGAGAGCAGCACCCGGACTCGATCCACGGGAGCCCGTCTCCGAGCTGGACGAAACCTGCAAACTTCGGGTCGCACGGCGATGACGGATGCCAACAGCCCGACCGACCTTCCGCATCCGCGATTTGCGCGGATGTACCTGCGCAACTCGGAAACGGGTGAGCGGCGCGGTGCCGCTGAGCACCGCCGGCTGCTGCTCGCCGGGCTACGGGGAACGGTTGTCGAGGTTGGAGCGGGCAGCGGCCCGAACTTCTCCCACTACCCGGCGACCGTCACCGAGGTGATCGCAGTCGAGCCGGAACCGACGCTGCGCGCCGCCGCCGAGACGGCCGCGGCGGACGCGGCGATCCCGATCCGGGTCATGCCCGGCGTGGCGGAGGCGCTCCCGGTCGAGGACGCCGGCATCGATGCGGCGGTCGCGAGCCTCGTGCTCTGCTCGGTGCCCGACCAGCAGCGCGCGCTCGCCGAGCTGCGCCGCGTCCTGCGGCCCGGTGGCGAGCTGCGCTTCTACGAGCACGTGATCCCCACCAGCCAACCCAGGCGCGCGCTGCTGCAGATCGCCGACCACAGCGGCATCTGGCCGTGGATCGCCGGCGGCTGCCACCCGGCCCGAGACACGCTCGCAGCGATCCAGCACGCCGGCTTTGAAATCCAGTCCTATCAGCGGATCATGTTCGCCGGGTCGCCACTGGAGCCGAAGATCCCGTTCGTCATCGGGACCGCACTGACTTGACCCTCACCGCGCGTGACATCGTCACCTTCGCCGACGACCTGGGGCCCGCCGGAGTCAGCCGATGGGTCGGCGGCCACGAGCCGAGCCCGCACGTTCCCGTGATCCCGGCGGATCCTGCGTGGCCGCGTCAGTACGAGACCCTGGCGGCCGCGGTCCGTGCGGCGCTCGCCGCCCGCGTGCTCGCGCTGGAGCACGTTGGCTCGACGGCGGTCCCGGGCCTGGCCGCGAAGCCTGTGATCGACATCGACCTGACCGTTGCCGACGCGGATGACGAAGCCTCCTACGTCCCGGCGCTCGAGCGATCCGGGTTCGTGCTGGTGCTCCGGGAGCCCTGGTGGTACCGGCACCGCCTCCTCCGCCCCCAGCAGCCGGCATGCCACCTGCACGTGTTCTCGCCCGATTGCGCCGAGGCAGAGCGGCACCGGATCTTCCGGGATTGGCTACGAGCCCATGCCGATGACCGCGCGCAGTACGCCGAGGCCAAGGCAGCAACCGCCAGGGAAACGCAGTCGACTGGCGGGCACATAAAGGACTACAACGCCCGCAAGCAG
>WQWK01000164.1 GCA_009785395.1 Conexibacteraceae bacterium | reverse complement strand
CATGACCGGGGTGCTGTTCGTCGCGGTCAGCCAGTCGGGCCGCTCGCCCGACCTCGTCGACTCGCTCAGCGTCGCCCGCGCACGCGGCGCGCTCACGCTGGCGGTCACCAACGCGATCGACTCGCCGCTGGCCCAGGCCGCCGAGATCGCAGTCGACGTGCACGCCGGCGCCGAGCGCGCCGTCGCGGCGACCAAGTCCTACACGGCGCAGCTGCTCTCGCTGTACCTGCTGTTCGCTGGAGACCGGGCAGCCGAAGCCGCGGCGAGGCTGCCCGAGGCGGCGGCTCAAACCCTGGCGCTGACGCCCGCTGACCGGCTCGAGCAGATCGCGGCCCGCTTCCGTTACGCCGAGCGGCTGGTGCTGACCGCCCGCGGCTACTCGTACGCGACCGCGCGCGAGGCGGCGCTGAAGCTGATGGAGACGAGCTACGTGAGCGCGATGGCGTTCTCCGGGGCCGACCTGCTGCACGGGCCGCTGGCGATGATCGACCGCTCGGTCCCGGTGATCGCCGTGACCTCCCCGGGCCGCGGCGGCGACGCGATGGCGCCGGCGCTGGCGCGGCTGGCCGAGCTCGAAGCGCACGTCCTGCGCGTCGGCGACGCCGACGGCCTGCCGATCGCCGCCGAGGGCCTACCCGAGCAGCTGCACCCGCTCCTCGAGATCCTGCCGCTCCAGCGCCTCGCCTGGCGCATCGCGCTCGACCGCGGCCTCGACCCTGACCGCCCGCGCGGGCTCGCCAAGGTCACTCACACACGCTGAGACGCTGCTCGGCGCTCTGGCGAGCGGCCTCGAGCACACGCAGCGTCCGGATCGCGTCGCGCGGGTCGACCGGCGGCGGGCCGGCGCCGTCGAGCGCGGCCGCGAACAGCGCGTAGTAGGCCCCCCAGTCGCCGGGCCGGCCCGGCAGCGGCACGCTCTGGTCGCCGGCGATCAGGCGCGGACGCGCGTGCTCGGGCCAGGCGCCCCAGTCGCTGACCGTGTCCGGCCGCTCGCCCGCCCGCAGGCGGTCCTCCTGGGTGTCAAGGTCGCGGACCAGCAGCGCGGCCCTGCTGCCGAGCACGCGCAGGCGCGGGCCGGGCGCGGCTGTAACCGCGGAGGCGTGCAGATGGCTGATCACGCCGGACTCGTGGGCGAGCGCGATGAAGACGTCGTCGTCGGCCGGCAGGCCCCGGCGGTGGTCGATCTCCGCGTACACGGACTTGACAGGGCCGAACAGATGCAGCGCCTGGTCGACCAGGTGGCTGCCGAGATCGAGCAGCAGCCCGCCGCCCTGCTCGGGCGCGAGCCGCTCGCGCCACCCGTCGGCGCGGGGCTCCGGACGCCAGCGCTCGAAGCGCGACTCGTAGCGCAGGACGTCGCCGAGGCTGCCGTCGGCGATCAGCGCCGCGAGCGTCAGCTGGTCGGAGTCCCAGCGGCGGTTCTGGAAGACCGTCAGCAGGCCGCCGGCGCGCTCGGCGTGCTCCACCATCGCGGTCGCCTCGGCCGAGTTCAGCGCCAGCGGCTTGTCGACCACCACCGCCAGCCCGCTGTCGATCGCCGCCATGCTCAGCGGCGCGTGCACCTCGTTGGACGTCGCGATCACGACCGCGTCGAGCGTGGCGGCGTCGTTGAAGAGATCCTCGGCGGAGTCGTAGAGCTTCGCGTCAGGATGCTCGGCGGCCGCCTGGCGTCGGCGCTCGGGGTTGCTCGTCACGATCGCCGCGACGCGCAGGCCCTCGGTCGCCGCCACCAGCGGTGCGTGGAAGACCCGCCCGGCGAGGCCGTAGCCGATGATCGCGACGCTCCGCTCGGACATGGGGGCAGGATACGGGCCGGCCGGGCTTCTGGGGTGGCCACGCGGGCCACCCCAGAAGGTGAGGCGCTACTTCGAGGGGCTGTTGGCGGAGCCGGAGCTGCCGTGCGCGCGGCCCTGGGTCACGCTGTCGCTCTGGGTCGCGTTCTGGCGGACGCCCGCGCCGGGGCCGCCGCCGTAGCCATAGCCAACCGAGCAGTTGCTGGAGCCGGAGGGGCAGGTCATGGCCGGCGCTGACGGGAACGTGATCGTGTTCGTCCCGGAGGCGGTCGTGACCTCAGCCTTCGCCGCGGTGACGCTCCCCGGCCACCACGCCATGTACCAGCCGTTGCTGACCGTCGCCTGCACCGAGCTGCCGTCGCTGAGGTCGATCGTGACCGCGGTGACCCCGGCGCCGATGTGGCCGTCGGCGAGCGTCAGCGCGTTGCCGGCGGAGTCACGCTGACCGCCGCCACCGGCCTGGATCTGACCGGGCGCGACGCTGACCGGGGTCGCGGAGGTTGATGTCGACGACATCGAGATCCCGTTGCCGCCGAGGCAGACGCTGCTGGTGTTGCCGTTGTCGTAGATCGCGGCCGTGTAGGGACCGCGCGAATCCGTCAGGACGGGGCTGCCCATGTTCTGGCCGCAGTTCTGGATCGCCCGGCTGACCTGACTCGGCGCCGGCTTTGTGGGGGTCGCCTGCCACCCGGCGAAGGCGGGCGCGGCGCTCGAGCCGAGGGCGACGATGACGCCGGCCGCGGCGGCCGCGGCGCCGGTGAGGCCGAGCGCCCCGAATGCGGGGGCCCGCCTGATCCGCCGCCGGCGGGGGCGATAGTCGATCGCGCTGAGGCGCGCGATCGAGTCTGGATCGAGTTGCGCGGCACGGTATGAGAAGGCGTCGCGCAGGTGCTCTTCGAGTTGATCGGGCATGACTTTCAGAACTCCCGTGTCGTGTTGGGGATGGGTGCGAGCACCTCGCGCAGCCGCGCGAGTCCGCGCGAGGTGTTGCTCTTGACGGTCCCCGGCGAGCAGCCGAGCACCTCAGCCGTCTGGGCCTCTGTCAAGTCGTTGAAGTAGCGCAGGACGAGCACGGCCCGCTGCCGCGGGTTCAGGCACGCGAGCGCGTCGAGCAGCTCGGCGCGCGTCTCCAGGCCGTCGAGCGCGTCCCGGGCCGTCTGCTCGGTGACCGCCGGGCTCGCGCTTTCAAGCTCGCCACGCCTGCGCGCCCGGTCACGAGCATCGTCGAGGGCGAGGTTGACGAGGATCTGACGCGCGTAGGCACCCGGGTGCTGCATCCGGCTCACTCGCGGCCAGCGCCGCGCGACCTTCAGCAGGCATTCCTGCGTCAGATCCTCCGCCTCGCCGGCGTCCCAGGTGATCAGGTAGGCCGTCTGCACCAGGCGGGCGACGTTGGCGGTGACGAATGCGTCGTAATCGTCCATACCTCATATAACCCCGTGCGGGCAGAAAAGGGTTCCCACACCGCCGGCAACGGGGACCTTCAGCGCGCCTAAGTTCACATTTAGTACACACAGTCGCCCAATACTCGGGATTAACGTCTGCTGGCTATCGACCCGTTTCAGGCCGCGCGATGGGGCGGCGGCTGCCACCGACCGGGACGTGAACCAAGTACGACAGGAGAAACGAAGATGGGAAGCATCATGCGAGGGCGGTTCCTCGCGGCCACCACAGCGGTGGCTGCCACCGGTCTGGTGGCGCTCGGAACGGCTGCCGGCGCCTCGGCGCACAGCCACCACCACAGCAAGCATCACAGCAAGCATCACGCCCGGCATCACAGCCGTCACCACGCCCACCCGCGTCATCACGAGCACACGGGCGCCGGCGCACCCACGAGCGGCGCACCGTCCAGCGGCGCGCAGTTCACGGCGAGCGTGCTCGTCAACGGCGCGACGCTGACGCATCAGCTCGCGGGCGGCGGCAGCGAGGCCCTCTCGAGCCCGGACGACATCACCTATCTGGGCGGGCACATCTTCGTCGCCTTCCAGAACGGCGTCGGCCCGCAGGGGCAGGCGAGCAGCAGCGGCAACCTCGACAGCACGATCGTCGAGTTCAACCATGACGGCACCGAGGTCACGCAGTGGGATGTGACCGGCAAGGTCGACGGTCTCACCGCCGACCCGGAGATCGGCCAGCTGATCGCGACCGCCAACGAGGACGCCAACTCGAGCCTCTACACGATCGATCCGACCACCGGCTCGACCCCGGTCCACTACCAGTACGCCGAGGCACTGCCGCACGACGGCGGCACGGACGCGATCACGATCTACCACGGCGTGATCCTGGCCAGCGCCTCCGCCCCCGGCACGTCGGGCACCCCGGCGTCGCTTGCGGCCTCCCCGGCCGTGTACGTCGTCAAGCTCGACCCGGCCAACGACATGGCCTACACGGAGGGCCTCTACAGCGACGGCGACCCGGCGGTGGTGGCGAACACGAACGCGACCAACTTCGGCGCAACCGTCAACCTCGCCCTGACCGACCCGGACTCGTCCTCGGTCGTGCCGGACTACGCCGATCGCTTCGCCGGCGATTTCATGCTCGACAGCCAGGGAGATCTCCAGCAGATCTTCTTCCGCGGCGAGAACAAGCCGCTGGCGGTGCTGAACCTGTCCGCGTCGATCGATGACACCGTCTGGCCCAGCGGCCACGAGGGCACGCTCTACGCGGTCGACAACGGCAACAACCAGATCGACACGGTGACCGGGCCGTTCGTGCGTGGCTCGGAGGTCGCAGCAGTGACCCCGTGCAACGCCAACAGCGCACCCGCGACCTGCCCGGCTCCGGGCTTCCCGGCCAACTACCTCGGCCAGATCGACCCATACACGGGCACGATCACCCAGCTGGGCGTGAGCGGCGTGACGTCGTTCACGCCGCAGTCGCTCCTGTTCCTCCCGGAGGATCAGGACCGCCGCTAGCAGCGCGTTGGTGATGGCGGTGGGCCCGCTGGCCCGCCGCCATCCAGCGGCGCCTCAGAAGTGCCAGTAGAGCGGGACGATGAACACCGTCACGGCCATCGTCCAGATCAGGACGGGCAGGCCCAGGCGCCAGAAGTCACCGAATCTGTATCCACCGGGGCCGTAGACCATCAGGCTCACCCCGTTGGAGAATGGGGTGAGGAACGAGGCACTGGCGCCGCTCGCCACGCCGAGCATCAGCGGCAGCGGCGCGACGTGCACCTCCGCCGCCGTGGCGATCGCGATCGGCATCATCACGAGCGCCGTGGAGGTGTTTGAGATCGCCTGGCTGATCGCGGCCGCGATCACGAACAGGCCCGCCAGGTACACGTGCGGGCCGGCCCCGCCAAGCGCGTCGACCAACTGGTCGGCGACCCAGTGCGCCGCGCCGGTCTTGGTCAGCGCGACGGCGGGGGCGATCATCGCCCCGATCAGGATGACCGTGTTCCAGTCGATCCCGCGGTAGGCCT
>WQWK01000163.1 GCA_009785395.1 Conexibacteraceae bacterium | reverse complement strand
CGCTGGCTGACTTCTTCGTGGACGGCCGCAGCGAGACAACTCTGAGTGATGTGGTCCCACGGATCGTGAGCCTCATCTTCGGAGAGCCGTTCGTCCCTCCCTACCGCGAGGAACAGGCTATGTACCATGCCTTCGGCGCTGGGCTTCGCAGCGCCGAGATGGGGCGCCAAGTCGGCGCCGCGATCATCAGTGCGGCGGGCGACCTTCTCGCTGTGGGCACCAACGAGGTGCCCTCCGGCAAGGGTGGAATATATTGGTCACCCGACGAGCCCGATGGGCGCGACTTCGCGCGGCAGCCACCACTCGATTCGAACACTCTCTGGCAACGGAGAATCGCGCGCGAGCTACTTGTCCAGATGGCGCGCACCAAATGGGCAAATCAAAGGCGCCTCACGAAGCTCGATCCGGATGGGTTCGACGTTCCCGAGGACAAGCTCGATGATTTCCTACGGGCGGTCAGCGGCACTCGCTTCAGCTCGATCACAGAGTTTGGGCGATCGGTTCACGCTGAGATGGACGCGATCACGACTGCCGCCCGCCGAGGTGTGGCGATCGATCAGTCGACGCTCGTCTGTACCACCTTTCCTTGCCACAACTGTGTCCGGCATATGATCGCAAGCGAGATAAAGCGTGTTCTCTACATGCACCCCTACGCCAAGAGCCTTGCCCGCGACCTTCACGACGACGTAGTCGTCCTAGAGCCGGAGCGACCTGGAATTGTAGACGGCGAGGTGGTCTTCGAGCAGTACATCGGCGTAGCGCCACGGGTCTATCCACAGTACTTTGACTTTGGACCGACAAGTCGCAAGGATGCTCGAGGGCGCGCCATGGCCACGAGCGCGCGACAGGCGGCGACTCCCAGAGTGCTGCAAAGCGCGGGATCATTTGCCTTCGGGGGGCCAGCGCTTCCGACTACCCGCATCGCTGAGCTCGAGAGCGAGCTGACAGAAGACTTCGTGCAGCTTATTTCAAAAACCATCGGACTTAAGGTCCCCATCCCAACTGACACGGAGGACGAAACGTGAGCGAGAACATCCGAACCGCGACCGACGCGGATCTCCAATGGCTGCGAAAAGGGTTTGATCCCGAGCAGGTAGCCAAGCGGGTTCGCGAGGAGATCCGAGACGCTCAAACAGCGTCACCCACACCACGGCACTGGCGTCCAGTCGAGGTAAGTGAGGAGCTTCTTCGCTGACCTCTACCGAGCACCGTAGTGCCTGATGGTCCCCCGAAAGTGCTGGGGTTCTGAGCAGCGCATCGCCCGCTCGCAACATCCCCGCGCGACGGGGGTTCTCGAACTGTGACAACGAGCAGGATCGGCGGACCCATCGTCCTGGCGCTGGTCGCGCTGATCGCCGCGGCCGCCGGCAACGCCTGGGCGCGCTCACCGTGGCGGCTGGCGCGGATCGCGGGCAGCGCGGGTGCGGGGCTGGAAGGCGAACGACCTCCTGTCGTGGCAGCCGCGCCGGACGGCTGGGCGATCTTGGCGTGGGATGGCCCCCACCACACGTTCGTCGCGTTGAGGCCGCCGGGCGCAGCGCGCTTCGGCGCGGCGCGCAGAGTCGGCCGCGGCGGCGCGGCACCACTGGGCGCGGCCATCGACGGCCACGGCCGGGCGGTCGTCGCGTGGCTCACGACGGCCGAAGACGCGGTGAGGGCTGTCCGTGTCGGACCTCGCGGCCTCGGCCCGGTCGTGCGGCTGTCGCCGCTTGGCGCGAACCTGTCGGCCGAGGAAGCGCCGCAGGTGACGCTCGGCCCCGGGGGGCGCGCCGCGGTCGTGTGGTTCATGTTTCAGCCCGCCGGCGCGTATGTGAATCTCGCGTGGCCCGGTCACGGCTTCGGCGCTCCGCAGCCCATCGACGAACTGTCGAGCACCATCGAAGGCGTGTTCGCGGGTTTCGACGCGTCGGGCAGGCTGCACATCACCTGGCAGGACGAAGGCTCCCTTCGCGGCGCCGTGTGGAGCGCGCGCGGCATTCGGCGGGCAGCTCGCACGCTGCTGGTGCGGCGCGGCGACCTCACCGAACGGCCGCCGCGAGCGCTCGATGTGGCGACGCTCTCCTCGGGCGCGCAGCTCGCGATCCTCAGTGGCGAACCGGGCGTGTGGCTCTCGCGAGGAGCGCCGGGCGGCGTATTTGAGCCGCCGTTCGCGCCGCCTGCGATCGAACGCGTGCGCCAGGCGGCGGTCGCCGCGGACGGCTGGGCGCTGCTCGCCGGGAGCGCCGCACGGCACAACGCGCTGTCGGTCTGTCGGCCGGGCGGAGGCTGTGCCGGGCCCCAGCTGGGCGCGTGGCGGGGCGAAGAACTGCGGGCGCTCGCGATCGGCGAGCAGGGCGAGTACGTGGTTGCGTGGGAAGGCGTGCGCGGCGGGCACCTGAGCGGGCGACTGCGCGCGAGGGTCGGTAACGGGCGGCGCCTCGGCGGCGCGAGCCTGCTGAGCAGGGAAAACGAAGACAAACAGGTCAGCTCGGCTGTCACCGCCGACGGCGAAATCCTGCTGGCGTTCGAGACGCCGCACGGCGTCGAGATCGCGACGCGGCCCAGCCGCTGAAGCCGCCGGGTCAGTGCGCGGTGCCCATGGGCCGGCCGCGCGGCTTCAGGGAGAAGCGCACACTGCCCACCCCCCGGATCCTGCGTGGGACGTTCGCCTGTCGGGCGGCTGGCGATCGCCTCTGCCTGCACGATGACGGTCCCGGCGGCGAGGAAGCGACGGATCCGGCGGTCGAGGTCGATCGCGATCCGCCGCCGGGACCCCGCAGCGAGCCTGTAGGAGACGTGGCCGAGGATCGCGAGTCCCTGCGCGCCGGGCCCGGCCCCGCTGGCGGCCCTCGCGCGCACCCAGAGCCGGCCGGGGCAGCCGGTGGCCGTCGCGGACTCGGGGCAGCGGAGTGTCAGGTGGAGGCGACCCCCGTGCAGGCGCATCGGGGGAGGGGGGACCGACACTCCGACCAACGCGCAGCGAGCGTCCGCTGGGGCGGGCGGCGTTTCACCGATGTTCCACACCGAGGCGTAGGCGACCGTGCACGGTTCCTGCGCCCACACGAGCCGGGCCCCGTCGAAGGCGAGGGCGCCAAGCGGGCTGGTGACCGTGCGTTCGGCAACTACGGTCCCGGCGAGATTCACCACTCGCAGGCGCTTTGTCCCGACTTCGTCGGGCGGGCGCAGTTCGCCGGCGACGAGGCCATCTGCGATCGTGATGCCGACCGCGCCGCTGAGCGCCGGGAGCGGATGCACGCTGGGTTGCGCGGGCGATGCCCACCCCGGCAGCCCGCCGGTCGAGCCTCGCGCGGGCTGCGTCGGTTGCGCGGCGTCCACGACCACGGTGCCGTCGCTCTGCAGCGTGTCGAGATCATCGGATTCGAGAGTGCCCCCACCGGGCCCCTCCGGCACCTGCAGCACGACGGCGCCGGTGGGTAGGTCGGTCACGATCACCGAGGCGAGCGCGTCTTTTGGTTGGATCACCGAGGCGAGGTACGGGTAGGCAAGCGTCGGGTGGGTGGGAAAGCCAAGGCGCAGCGGCGGGGTGGCAGGCTCGAACGGGTCGCCCACCGCGAAGTTGCCGGTCTCGGTGTACCCGAGCCATTCTCCGCTCACCTGCACCACCCCGAACTGCGGATCGGTGAAACCGGTGAGCGTCTCGCCTGAGGCAGAGCGCCAATAGCTGTAGCTGGGGGTGCACGAGTCGGCCTGGGGACAGAACTGGACCGAGCGGCTGACCACCAGCTGGCGTGGCGAGGCGGCAAGCGCGAGCTGCCCGCTGGGCAGGTCGCCAAGCGTCACGGGCGGCTGCCCAGGTACCTCGCTCTGCACCACCTCGGTTTCGTGTGGCCCTGCGACGGCCCACACGAGCGCGCGCCCCTCCAGCACGGGGGCGGCGCGCAGGCCGCCGGGTGATGGTGCCTTGGTGGTGGGCCCCGTGAGCGCGACCAACGCGCTCTGCGCCCGCGCCACCGAGGGGCTCAACGCGAGCGCCAGGCAGGCCAGGAATCCCGCGGCGAACGCCAAGAGCCCTTCATGAGCGCCATTTCCTCGCCAACCTGCCCGATGAGGCACGTGCCAAAAACTCTTCACAAACGCTCGAGTTGCTGCGGTGCGGCCCCTCGAGCCGGTGGACACACTATGGCTGCCGCCGCAAGGCGAGCACCCGGCTGGCAGCAGCTTCGGCGTCCGCGCGGGCGAGCGTGTGGTCGCTCAGCGCGGCCACGAGGCCGTGGAGGGCCGCAACGCCCTCGGCGGGGCTGTTGTCTGCGACATAGCGGGCAGAGCAGAGCAGCAGGTCGTCTCCAGCTCGCGCGGCAAGAACCGCCCGTTCAGCGGAACCGCCGAACCCATCCAGCGCCCCGGCCCCGAGGCTGTCGGTGATGGTCACGCCTGCAAAGCCAAGGCGGCGGCGAAGCTCTCCGGCGATGACGGTGGGCGAGAGCCCCGCCGGCGGCTCCGGGTCGATGGCCGGATAGACCGCCCACGAGAGCATGACAAGCCGCGCACCGGCGGCGATCGCCGAACGGTATGGCGCCTCATCGACCGCCCGCAGCTGTGAGAGCGGCACATCGAGTCGGACGGGACCTTCGTCAGTGTCTTGGCCACGAGCCGCCGCGCCAAGCCCGGGAAAGTGCTTGGCGGTTGCCGCGACCCCGCCGGCTTGTAGTGCTTCGATGAACCCGCGGCCGAGCGTGGCGACGCGCGCGGGACTCGAACTGTAGGACCGTTCGAACTGGTCGATGAAGTCCCCTGGGTGTTGGTACACGTCCATGACCGGGGCGAGGTTGACATTCAGCCCGACGGTGGCGAGGTTGGCAGCTGCACCTGCTCCCGCTTGGCGCGAGAGCAATTCGCCGCGCGCGCTCTGACCCAGCTGCCTCTGGGACTGGTTTGGAGCGCCTGGCAGTCGACGCACGATACCGCCCTCCTGGTCGACGATCATCAGCAGCGGCGCATTGATGGGGCTGGAGTTGTTGGCCTGCTGCAGCCGGCGGATCACCGCTCGCAATTGGCTGCGGCTCGTGATGTTGGGACCGAAGAAGATGACTCCGGCGGCTTCTCCGCGGCGTATACGACGCAGCAACTCGGGTGGGGGCGTGGTGCCGGGGTAGGCGTAGATGATCCGCTGGCCGGCGAGCTCGGCGGGGGAGAGTCTTTCGAGAGGCGTATGCCTTGGCTGCGGTGTCGCAGTTTTGCTGAGGACAGGCGTGGTCGCCCGCGTAGCGGTTGTACCTATG